>NZ_JAXWCK010000020.1:0-90441 GCF_037349415.1 Anthropogastromicrobium sp. | reverse complement strand
CTCAGGAAGTAAACAAGGAGATCGCTAAGTACGTTGACGTTATGATCGGTAACGAGGAAGACTTCACCGCTTGCCTTGGCTTCGAGATCGAAGGAAACGATGCAAACTTAAAGACTCTGAATCTTGACGGATACAAGAAGATGATCAATGAGGCTGCTAAGACTTACCCTAACTTCAAGGCTGTAGCTACAACTCTTCGTCAGGTTAAGACTGCAACTGTTAACGATTGGAGCGCAATTTGCTGGGCAGATGGTGAGATCTACAAGGCTAAGGATTACAACGGCCTGGAGATCATGGACCGTGTAGGCGGCGGCGATTCCTTCGCATCTGGTCTGATCTACGGTTTAATGACTACTGAGAACGCTGAGATGGCTGTTAACTATGGTGCAGCTCACGGCGCACTGGCTATGACAACTCCTGGTGATACCACTATGGCAAGCAAGAAGGAAGTAGAGGCTATCATGGGCGGAGCTGGAGCTCGTGTACAGAGATAAGTAATAATTCAACCCGGTAAGTAATGAGATCCTACTCGTGAATTTTACGAAAAATAATAGTAAAAATTTTCCCCTCGAAATGGTGTATAAACATCGTTTCGGGGGATTTTTGTATCTTAGGGATTGTGTATAAAATCTTGTTTCTTGATAAATACTGTGGAAGAGAGAAGCTTTTTAGCTAAGCTTTTTGAAACTATCCGTTATTTACAGGAGGAAAACAAACTGATGGATGATCAGACAAAAAAGCTTTTAAAGGAGTGTAATGTAGGCTGCAAGATGGCGCTTCAAAGTATGACACAGGTAGAAGATTATCTTGAGGACAGTGAGCTAGAGCAAGCTGTAGAGGATTATCGCAGAGAGCATGAGCGAGTAGAGAAGGAAACATCGCGTCTTTTAATGGAGGCGGGTGTATCAGAGAAGGATCCAAGTCCTGTGGCATCTGCATCTTCATGGATTACAACAGAGATGCGGCTTATGATGAAGGGAGATTGTCATCAGGTAGCAAAGCTTATGATGAATGGATGCAACATGGGGATTCAAAGCATTGCAAAGTGTCAGAATGAGTGTAAGGATGCAAGCTGGGAAGCCAGACAGATTGCAGAAGATTTGATACACACTGAAGAGGATTTTATGGGAAGGATGAAGGAGTTTTTGTAACTTAATCAGGGCGCTTATGCGCCCTTGCGAAATTTACGTGTCACATCATCGTAAATTGTTAGAGTAATATTTTCCAGTTGCATATCAACACCTAAATCGCTATAATGAGGGAAAATACATAAAGAAAGTAGAGGAAGACATGAAAAGTATAAAGAAATGGTCATTTACACAGGTCATGGTATTTGGCTTTCTGGTGCTGATACTTGTAGGTGCATGCATTTTAATGCTGCCGATATGCAATGCCAATGGAAAGTGGCTCAATTTTCCAGATGCACTGTTTACATCATGTACCTGTGTCTGTGTGACAGGACTAGTAACTGTTGTCCCGGCATTTCAGTTTACATTTCTGGGAAAGTTGGTCATGCTGTTTTTAATTCAAGTCGGAGGCTGGGGCGTTATTGTCTGTGTGACGTATGTGCTTGTTCTTATGAAAGTCAAACTCACCATTCAGGAACGCGTGATGCTGCAAAATTATTTTAACCGCGACAGTATGCGTGGTCTTGTCGGAATACTGCAGTATGTCGTAAAGGGATCACTTGTGGTAGAAGGCATTGGTGCGTTAGGATATGCATGCCGCTTTATTCCACAGTTTGGACTGCTTCGAGGCATATGGTATGCAGTGTTTCACTCAATATCAGCCTTTTGTAATGCAGGAGTAGATTTACTAGGCGATTCTAGTTTTGCGATGTATGCAGATGATGTACTGATAAATACAGTTACAGCTTTTTTAATTATAGCAGGCGGAATTGGCTTTATGGTATGGAGGGAATTGGTTGCTTTTATAAAAAAGGCAGCTAAGAAGGAGACAGGAATCAGACAGGGTCTGAGAAAGCTATCTCTTCATACAAAGTTAGTGCTTTTAATGACAATCAGTTTGTTATTGGGCGGAACTTTATTTTTCTTCATTGTAGAATATAATAATCCAAATACATTAGGATCTATGGGCTTTTTCCAAAAGCTGATGGCATCATTCTTCCAGTCAGTGACAACAAGAACTGCAGGATTTTTTACTGTGCCGCAGGATCAGCTTAGAGAGGTTTCGAGGCTGTTTAGCTGTTTTTTGATGTATATTGGAGGCTCTCCTGTAGGAACAGCAGGAGGTGTGAAAACAGTTACAGTAGCTGTTGTACTGCTTAGCTGTGGTTCTATTCTGGCAGGTCATGAAGATACAGAGTGCTTCAGGCGTTGTATTCCAATGAATATTGTTCGAACAGCATTGTCAGTTTGCATTGGAGGTTTATTGTTGGTACTAGTAGGCACCCTTGCATTAATGGTTGCAGAGCCAGAGGCAACAATTATGCAGGCTACATATGAGGTGGTCTCTGCAACGGCGACAGTAGGTCTGACAGCAGGTCTTACGCCGAAACTTCACATTGCTGGAAAATTTATTATTATTGCGCTGATGTATATGGGTCGAATTGGACCTATTACAATTCCTCTTATGATTGCAGGAAGTATAAAGAGAAGAAATGAAAAGAGAAGACTGCCAGAGGAACATATCATGGTAGGATAAAATTATTTTAAATGCGAGCTTTGAAAAGCAGAAGGGAAAGTCATGAAAAAACAGCAGTATATTGTATTCGGTTTAAATCGTTTTGGCACAAGTGTAGCGAGAACACTTGCAGCAGCTGGAAATGAGGTAGTGGCAGTGGATCAGGATGCAGACCGCGTGGCACAGATCGCTGATGATGTCAGCTATGCAGTGCAGGTTGATGTGGCCGATGAGGATGCCATGAGCGGTCTTGGAATGGAGCATATGGATGGTGCAGTCATTGCTGTTGCTAGCAACATGGAAGCAAGCATTGTGATTGCAATGAAATGTAAGGAGTATAACATTCCACAAATTATTGCAACTGGAAAAAACGAAGTGCATGGAAAGGTCTTGAAAAAGCTTGGTGTCACAAGAGTCGTATTTCCAGAAGTAGAGATGGGTGCGCGAGTTGGAAAATATCTTACGGCACGTGATTTTTCAGACTGGATTAATCTGTCAAATGATTACAGTATGGTCGAGATGGCAATTCCATCAGCGTGGGTAGGAAAGACTCTTCGTGAACTTGATCTTAGAAATAAATATGGAATGAACATTGCAGGTATTCGCATTAATAACCACATGAATTTGCAGTTTTCACCAGATGAAAAACTACAAAAAGATATGCAGATGTATGTCATTGGAAAAGACAAGGATCTGCAGCATTTCAATGGTTAAGGCATGACAGATTTGTCCTTTTGACAGATATTCCTATTTTTACACGGAAAACTTCTATATATTACTCAATTTACAGATTAGCCTGCGAATGATATACTTTTCTTGAAAAAAGAAAAGGGAGGTATCTGTTGTGAAAACATCATACAGATTATCAGAGGCAGCTTTCCGCCTTGATGGAAAAATGCCGCTGAAGCAGGCAATCCCGCTTGGCTTACAGCATGTGCTGGCTATGTTTGTGGGAAACTTAACGCCGCTTTTGATCATCACCGGCGCATGTGGAATTGCAGGCGGTGAGTTTGCAGATTTACAGCTGCAGCTTTTACAGAATGCAATGCTGGTAGCAGGAATTGTTACTTTAGTTCAGCTGTTCTCTATCGGACCGGTCGGAGGAAAGGTTCCGATTATTATGGGTACATCTTCTGGTTTTATCGGAGTATTTAACTCAGTTGCCGCAACTATGGGCGGAGGCGTTCTTGCCTATGGTGCCATTATGGGAGCATCCATAATCGGTGGTTTGTTTGAGACTGTTCTTGGTTTCTTCTTAAAGCCACTTCGTAAATTCTTCCCATCCGTAGTGACAGGTACAGTTGTTATGTCCATCGGTCTTAGCTTGATTTCAGTCGGCATCAATTCTTTTGGCGGCGGAAATACAGCAAAAGACTTTGGTTCCATGGAAAATCTGCTTTTAGCATTGTTTGTTCTTGTAATGATTCTTGTTTTCAAGCATGCGACAAAGGGCTTTGCAAGCTTTTCTGCAATTTTACTTGGAATTATCTGTGGTTATGTAGCAGCATTTATCATGGGTTTTGTACTTCCGACAACAGGTGTTACAGCAGATGGTGTTGAGTATACAAAGGCATGGGTATTAAATTGGCAGAAGGTAGCAGACGCGTCTTGGTTTGCAATTCCGACATTGATGCCGGTAAAGCCAGTATTTGATCTGCGTGCGATCCTCCCAGTATTGATTATGTTTGTCGTAACGGCAGTTGAGACTGTTGGTGATATATCTGGCGTTATGGAAGGTGGTCTTGGCCGTGAAGCTACCGATACAGAGCTTTCAGGCGGTGTTATGTGTGATGGTCTTGGATCTTCCTTTGCAGCACTGTTTGGTGTGCTTCCGAATACCTCCTTCTCACAGAACGTTGGTCTTGTAAGCATGACAAAGATTGTAAACCGTTTTGCATTGTCAACAGGTGCAATTTTCCTGATTCTTTGCGGACTCTGTCCAAAGCTTGGTGCAATCGTTTCAATTATGCCGCAGTCAGTTTTAGGCGGTGCAGCAGTTATGATGTTCTCCTCAATTGTAATTAGCGGTATTCAGCTGATCACAAAGGAGCCATTGACGGCAAGAAATCTTTCTATCGTTTCTGTTGCTCTTGGTGTTGGCTATGGTATGGGTGCAAATGCAAGCATCTTAAATCAGGCACCACAGGCAGTTCAGCTGATCTTTGGCGGTTCAGGAATCGTTCCGGCAGCACTTGTTGCTATTGTGTTAAATATTCTTCTTCCTAAGGAAAAGAAAGAGGATGCAGCAGCGTAAGCAAAGATCACATAAGCTGATATTTGAAGCGATTAAGAAGTATAAGCAAATCTTTTTGTGTATCAACATCTTTTAATTCATATTCATCCTGAACGGGTACTAATTGTATCCGTTCGGGATATTTTTTTGCAACAAAACCGCCGCCCTTTCCCTCGGGCAGAGAAAAAAGTTCAGAAAATGCCCAGCTTGGAAAAAGAACAGGGGCACCAGGAGTGTTTTGAAAGGCAGGGCGAATAATTTTTTTGTTGTCAGCTAAAAAAGCATCAATAAGATTAATTATAGTTTCGCGGCTAAGAAGCGGCTGATCGCCAGGACAAAACAGGCATCCGCTTATATCACCATTACGCGTAACCTCGTCCAAGCCCAGACGTATGGTATCATTTCTAAAGGGCTTATCATGCAAAATAACAGGAACATTTTGAGCATGGCACAGCGAAGCAACATCTGCATGGCGTGTCACAACAACGCGGTGTGAAAAAAGACCATCTGTAACAGTAAGTGCGCGACATATCAGGGGCTGCCCATCAAAATCAGCCATCAGCTTGTTGCCGCCAAAACGCTTTCCAAGCCCAGACGCCATAATGACACAGCCAAGATGTGGGGTAGTAGGGGTAATCTGCATAGTATATTCTCCATTTTTAGGTTAGGTTATTTTTTTAGGTACAGTTCACGGATAAGCTAATATTTATAGCAAAGCCCGAAGGTGAATGGATTTCACGAGCCGGACACTTGGAGCAGGTCTTTCAAAGTAATGTATGATAAGAAAGAACATAAAAGGAACCTGCGGAGTTTGGTCCGGCGACGAAACCATTGCACCGAAGGGCTTTTATTGCATGACGCGTGAACTGTAACCGTGAGCAGGAACTAATATGAAAAGTATATCAAAACTGCTTTTCAAAATCAAATTGGATTGGTATAATGAAAGTGATGCTTACAGCATAGGTATGAAAAATGCTGTGACAAATGATAATGGCAGTTTGTTAAAACGACGTAAGGAGATGAGAGGATGGTAACGATACAAAAATATGTTAAGGCGCAGAGTCTTGAGGAAGCATGGAAGCTTAATCAAGGCAAAAAGAATAGGATTCTTGGCGGTATGCTGTGGATGCGTCTTGGAAATGGTACTATAAGTACAGCGATTGATTTGTGTGATCTTGGACTTGACACAATTGAAGAGACAGATGAGGAATTTTCCATTGGCGCACGCGTGACGCTTCGTGAGTTAGAGCAGCATGTAGGATTGAATACATATACGCATGACGCTGTGAAAAATGCAGTAAAGGATATTGTCGGTGTTCAGTTTAGAAATATGGCGACAATCGGCGGAAGCATCTGGGGACGCTTTGGATTTTCAGATGTGCTGACTGTTTTTCTGGCTATGGACAGCTATGTGGAGCTTTATAAGGGCGGAATTGTTTCAATGGCAGATTTTGTTTCAATGAAAATGGATAATGATATTTTGATTCGTGTGATTGTAAAAAAGCGTGCCTGTCAGATCGCATATATGGCTGTTAGAAACCAGAGCACCGATTTTCCAGTGCTGACATGTTGTGTATCAAAACTGGATGGAAAGTATCGCGCTGTAATTGGCGCTCGTCCGAAAAGAGCAAAACTTGTTAGTGATGAGAATGGCATAATGGCAAATGGTGTCACGAAGGAAGTTGCCGCTGCATTTGCTTCATATGTCGCAGAACAGGTGCCAACTGACAGCAATTTGCGCGGCAGCAGTACTTACCGTACACATTTGATTCATGTATTGACAGAACGCTGTGTGGCACAGCTTTACAATCAGCAATAAATAAACGGCCCAAAATAGAAAGGGAAACGAATGGAAATCAAGGTTAAATTAAATGGAAAAAATGTAATCGGCAATGTGGAAGCAGATACAGTGCTGTTAGACTGGCTTCGTGAAAAGGGATGCCTTAGCGTTAAGCGCGGATGTGACACATCAAACTGCGGTCTGTGCACGGTATTTATGGATAATAAGCCGATTTTATCATGTTCAAAGCTTGCTGTGCAGGCAGATGGTCATGAGATTAAGACACTTGAAGGTCTTCAGGAAGAAGCATTAGAATTTGTAGGATTTATCGCAGATCAGGGAGCAGACCAGTGTGGTTTTTGCAATCCAGGTTTTGTTATGAATACAATTGCACTTCTTCGCGAAAATCAAGATCCAACGGATGATGAAATCCGCGCATTTCTTGCCGGAAATCTTTGCCGCTGTTCTGGCTACGAAGGCCAGCTTCGCGGAATCCGTAACTTTCTTGACAGCCGCAAAGCTTGTGCAGACGAGAAAAATAGCAACTGACAAAGTAGAGCTAAAAGCTCATATCATAGAAAAGGACTATTTTATGCAGAAAGAATATAAATCAATAAATAAATCTGTCCGGAAAAAGGATGCGATGCAGCTGCTTACCGGAAAGCCTGTTTATACAGATGATGTAACACCAAGCGATGCACTTGTGGTTAAGATTCTTCGCTCTCCTCATGCAAATGCCATTGTGCAGGAGATTAATACAAAGGCAGCAAAGTTAGTTCCAGGCGTTGTCGATATCTATACTTGGGAAGATGTGCCGAAGAATCGTTTTGCGATTGCAGGTCAGACCTTTCCTGAGCCATCGCCATATGACCGTTTAATTCTGGATCGTCATGTGCGCTTTTCAGGAGATGCGGTGGCTCTTATCGCAGCTGAAAATGAGAAGGCAGCCATTAAGGCAATGAAGTTAATCAAGGTAAAATATGAGGTGCTTGAACCTGTTCTTGATTTCCATACAGCAAAGGACAATTCTGTGCTTGTTCACCCAGAAGAGGACTGGTTTCCGCCGTGTCCTGTCGGAGGTGATAACAAGAGAAATCTTGTCGCAAGCGGATGTGACTTTGATGGTGATGTAGAAGGCATTATGGCAGACTGTGATATCACCATTGATCATACTTATCATATGAAGGCATATAATCAGGCAATGATGGAGCCATTTATCTGCTATACAAGTCTTGACCGTTATGGCAGACTTCACGTTGTATCCTCAACACAGATTGTATTCCATACAAGACGTATTCTTTCCAATGCGCTTGGCATTCCAAAGAGTCGTATTCGTGTGGAGAAGCCTCGTATTGGCGGAGGTTTTGGTGCAAAGCAGACAGCAGTTTGTGATGTGTATCCAGCTTTTGTCACTATGAAGACAGGTCGTCCGGCAAAGATCAATTACACAAGAACAGAAGCACAGATCGCTGGTTCTCCGCGCCATGAGATGGAAGTGCGCGTGCGCCTTGGTGCAAACAAGGATGGAAAGATTCGTGTGTTAGATCTGTACACCTTATCAAACTCAGGAGCCTATGGTGAGCATGGTCCGACAACAGTTGGTCTGTCCGGCCACAAATCCATTCCGCTTTATACAGGATCACTTGAAGCATTTCGTTTTTCATATGATGTTGTGTATACAAATCATCAGGCAGCAGGTGCATATCGTGGTTATGGAGCAACGCAGGGAATCTTTGCACTGGAATCTGCTGTCAATGAGTTAGCTGATAAGCTTGGCATGGATCCAACTATTCTTCGTGATAGAAATATGGTAAGAGAAGGCATGGTTATGCCAGCTTACTACGGAGAGACAGCAAATGCATGTGCGCTTGACCGTTGTATGGAGCACTGCAAGAAGATGTTTAACTGGGATGAAAAGTATCCTGTTCGTGACATGGGCAATGGCAAAGTGCGTGCAGCTGGTGTTGGTATGGCAATGCAGGGAAGCTGTATTTCAAACTTAGACGTTGGCTCTGCAACATTAAAGTTAAATGAGGACGGCGGCTACAATTTGCTTATAGGCGCTGCTGATATGGGTACTGGATGTGATACTATTCTTGCACAGATGGCAGCAGAATGCATGGACTGCAGCGTAGATGATATTGCAGTATTTGGAGCAGATACAGATGCTTCACCGTATGATTCTGGCTCATATGCATCATCAACTACTTATATCACCGGAAAGGCAGTAGAAAAGGCATGTGCTGACTTAAAGAAAAAAATCTGCGAGATTGCAGCACAAATGATGAACTGCGAGAAGGAAGATGTTGCATTTGAGAGCAGCCGTGTGCGCTGTATTTCAACTGGACAGACAGTGTCATTGTCAGAGATTGCCTATAAGACACAGCTGGCAAGCAACAGCAATGCCGAGGCAACAGCGTCTCATTTTTCACCTGTATCACCGCCGCCGTATATGGTTGGAATGGCAGAGATAGAACTCGATAAGCTGACAGGTGAGGTTAAGGTGCTTGACTTTATGGCTGTTGTGGACTGTGGTATTCCGATCAATCCGGCACTGGCAAGAATCCAGGCAGAGGGTGGAATTGTGCAGGGTATCGGTCATACTTTGATGGAGAATGTCACCTACGACAAGTCTGGCCGTCCAATTGAGTCTACCTTTATGCAGTACAAGATTCCGACACGTCTTGATATGGGCAAGCTGAAGGTAGAATTTGAACACAGCTATGAACCAACAGGACCGTTTGGTGCTAAGTCAATAGGCGAGATCGTAATCAATACGCCGGCACCGGCCATTGCTCATGCAATTTACCGCGCAACAGGAGTATGGCACAGAGAATTGCCTATTACACCAGAACAAATTGCTATGTCGATTGCGGAATAAGGCAGTCAATGGGGACAGGCGGTGGCTCATTACCTGTCCCCATTGGCTCTTGGAGAAATGTTACTATGAGAAATATAAGTTTGCTGATAAAACCGGTTTCAGGAATATGCAACATGACGTGTGATTATTGCTTTTATTGTGATGAAGCAAAAAAGAGAACACAGCATGTATATGGGATGATGAATGAAAAAATACTTGAAACCATTATAGAAAAAACAATAAGCGAGGCAGATGCTGTAGCAAGCTTTACCTGGCAAGGGGGAGAACCTACACTTCGGGGAATAGATTTCTTTGAAAAAGCAGTAGCACTTCAAAAGAAATATAAACAGCAATATCAGCGAAACAATCTTCATATAATGAATTCCTTCCAGACTAACGGATATGAGCTAGACAGACAGTGGGCAAAATTTTTTAAAAGAAATCAATTTCTGGTCGGTTTATCAATAGATGGCTTACCAGAAATTCATGATTTGCTTAGACGGGGAAAGGATGGGTCAAAAAGTTTTTTTAGAGTAAAGCAGGCTGCAGATCTTCTTGACCAATATCAGGTTGATTATAATATACTCACTGTTGTAACATCACAGGTAGCAGAGCGTATTAAGGAGATATATCCGTTTTATAAAAAATGCGGATGGAATTATCAGCAATATATTGCCTGCCTGGAGCCATTTGGTGAAAAACCGGGAACAAAGCCGTACTCTTTGTCGTCAAAACAGTATGGAAAATTTCTTTCAAATTTGTTTGAATTGTGGTATCATGATTTACAAGGCGCAAGTCAGCCATATATTAGACAGTTTGAAAACTATGTGGGATTGGCCGCAGGATATATGGCAGAATCTTGTGAGCAAAGGGGATGCTGCGGAGTACAGTATGCAGTGGAAGCAGATGGAAGCGTCTATCCGTGTGATTTTTACGTGATGGATGAGTACCAGATTGGCAATTTTAATACAGATTCGTTTGATCAGATGGATCAAAAACGAAGTGAAATTCGATTTATCGAGCAGTCTTCTCAGGTTGAGGAAGCGTGCATAAGCTGTCCTTATTTTTTATTATGCAGAGGTGGATGCCGGCGAAACAGGGGAAATGGGATGCAGACAGAACAAACAAGGAACAATTTTTGTGAAGGATATAAAATCTTCTTTGAAAAATGGTATGATACGCTGATGCAGTTGGGAAAACTGGTGCAAAGATAAATAAGAAACATTATCCATGGGAATGGAAAGGAGAACATGAATGAAAAAGCAGATTGTAGTATTGATGACAGACACAACAAGAAAAGATATGGTTGGCTGTTATGGAAATGAAAAGATGAAGACACCTAATCTTGACCGATTGGCACAGGAGGGCATTCGTTATGAGAATGCTTATACTTGTCAGCCTGTATGCGGCCCGGCAAGAGGTGCAATTTTTACTGGAGCATTTCCACACACCAATGGAGTTGTCACAAACAGTATCGGAATGGGAGATAACGTAAAGACAATCGGACAGCGTTTGCACGATAACAAGATTGAATGCGGCTATATCGGAAAATGGCACCTTGATGGATCTGATTATTTTGGAAATGGTATATGTCCAGATGGATGGAACCCAAAATATTGGTATGATATGAGAACTTATCTTAGTGAGTTGAGCGATGAAGACAAACTTCGCTCTAGAGATTCACAGACATCATACACAGAGGGCTTTTCAGAAGAATTTACATATGCGCATCGTTGCTCCGACAGGGCTATTGCATACTTGAATGAATTTAAGGATCAGGATTTCTTTTTGACTGTATCATATGATGAGCCGCATGGACCATCTCTTTGCCCGGCTCCATTTAATCATATGTATGATGGTTTCTGTTTTGAAAGTTCACCTAGCTTTCAGGACGATCTGTCAAAGAAACCAATGCTGCAGCAGCTTTGGGCAGGAAAGAATTTACATGCACCAGAATCAGAGATAAATAAGGCGTCAAAAGGGCTGTCATTGTTCTTAGGCTGTAATTCATTTGCAGATTATGAAATGGGAAGAGTATTGGATGTAATTTACAAGCTTGCACCAGATGCAATGGTAATTTATACATCAGACCATGGTGATATGCTTGGTGCTCATCGTCTGACATCAAAAAATGCAGCAGCATACAAGGAAGTAGCTAATATTCCTTTAATTATTAAGGGCGGTGCAAAGGGTCAGGTAGTGCATGAGATGGCATCTCACATTGATATTGCACCAACAATTATGGATTATTTTGAACTGCCAGTTCCAAAAACAATGGAAGGAAAGAGTATGCTGGCACAGATTTATGATCCAAGTGTGAAGATAAATGATGCGGTGTTTACAGAGTTTACAAGATATGAAGTGGATCATGATGGTTTTGGCGGTTTGCAGATGATGCGTGCAATCACCACAAAACGCTACAAGTTAGTTATTCATTTGCTTGATACAGATGAATTTTATGATCTTGAAACAGATCCATATGAGGTCGAAAATAGAATCAATGATGAAGCATATGAAGCTGTCCGCAACGAGCTGCATGATAAGCTTCTGGCGCATATGGATGATACAAGAGATCTGTACCGCGGCTATCAGTGGAAAATGAGACCATGGAGAAAAAATGTCACACCAGATTGGAATAATGGTGGCTATACAAGACAGAGAGAAAACGAAGAATATGAGCCAAGACAGCTTGACTATGACACTGGACTTCCTATGGAAAAAGCAGTGAGAAATAAACTTCTGTATTGATATATGAAAAAGGCGCTGCGCATATTGACGCAGCGCCTTTTTAAGTGTTTTTATTTTTCAGTGGAAAATGACGCATCTAGTTGTGCTAAAAATTCCTGTGGAATTTGTCGACAAAGTGGAAATACTTCTTCATTTGCCAAATAATTTGCTATAGTGCAAAGAAGCAGCGCACTGCGGCAAAGTGACCAGGCAGAGATTAGATCAATAGTGTCATACTCTGTATGCATGCCGTATCCATCACGGTTTAAGGTCATAGAAGGAATTCGTTTCCATGCAAATGTGTTAGAATCACTGCTCCAGACAGATGATCTTGTCGTCATTCCAATACCGCATTTTTCAGCGAGAGCTTCAAACTGGCGGCAGATTGAAGAATCGCCCGTAACACCTATTACAGTGCCGCCAAGTGATTGTCCGGCAAGGTCAATATTCATGTTAAAGAGGTGATGTGACAATTCAGACTCATGTGCTTTAACATAGGCGCGGCTTCCTAAAAGACCTTTTTCTTCTGCACCAAAAAATACAAAATCAATAGTGCGGCGTGGCTTATGTTCACAAAAATATAAAAACAGCTCCATAACAATTGCACAGCCTGCCATGTTATCGTAGGCGCCAGGTCCTTGTGGAACAGAGTCATAATGAGCAGTCACAGTTAAAATATCATCGCTTTTATCGCTTCCTTCAATGCGAGCACAAATATTTTGTGATGTTTTTTCAACAAGTGTCTGCTCACAGATCATGCGCACGCGTAAAGCACCTTTTTCAACAATCTCTGCTGCATCCACAAAATGAATGCAAGTGCCAGGAATTTCAGCCAGCGTTTTAGATTGACCAAGATTTTTGGCTGCAGGCAGTCTTTTCTTTCCAGTGTCAATTGGAGTACCAGAGAAAGATACAAAGCCAAGCGCACCAGCTTTTACAAGTTTTTCAAGCATTGTACGGCTCATATAATTATTCAGCATAACAATCTTTCCATTTGCCCGCTTCATATTAATATCATCAGCATTTTCCAGATAAACAAAATCAGCCTCAAGTCCATTTTCATCTGTGTTGGCACAAAAACCAAAAGTGCAAGCCTCATATACCTTATGGTAAGGTGCTGTCACCTCAAAGAAAGAGCGCTTAATCTGCGGTGCAAAAAAAGAAAACTCCTCCGTGCGAATCTGTGCATCGCTGTTTTCTTTTTTTAATTCCTGTAAAATCGTTTCAGCAGCTCTTTGCTCACCACACGTACCAGCTTCACGCACATAATTGAATTTAGAGACAAAGTCATACTGACGTTCTCCACTAATAAACGTATTCATCATATCTTTTTATTCCTTTCATTTTATAAAGGCATCATAGAATATATCAATATCTTTGTCAAGCGGTTGCAACTGCCGTTACAGTTCACGGATAAGCCAATATTTACAGTAAAGCCCGAAGGTGAATTGTAACAGGGCTATACTGCAAAGTATAAGAAAAAACAAAACTAGAGTTGTTTTGTCGAAGCATTGTGTGGTAGAATAAAAGCACAAAATTCAGATTCAGCAACCTGAAAATACAAGATGTGAAAGGATTAAAAAAATGAAGTGGCAAAGAGTTAAATACCAGCCGAACACACCACTTGGTGCAAACGGCCAGAAGGTAACAGCAAGCAAGGCACATACTGAGCTTTCCAAGCAGGCAGCAAAGGAAGGTATGGTATTATTAAAAAATGAGAACAGTCTTCTTCCATTTGAGAAGGGCACGAGACTTGCCGTATTCGGAAAGGCAAGTGCAGATTATGTAAAGGGCGGCGGCGGAAGCGGCGATGTTACCGTTTCATATACGGTAAGTCTTGATGCAGGTTTAAAGGCACTTAGCGATTATGTAAGTGTATATGAAGGTCTATCGTCATTTTATAATAAGAATGTGCGTGACCAGTATGAAAGAGGCGTGGCTCCAGGCATGACTGTTGAGCCAGAAGTTCCGGCTGAGCTTTTAAAGAAGGCAAGAGCTTATACTGATACAGCACTTATTACGATTTGTCGTTTTTCAGGCGAGGGATGGGATAGAACAAGCAGCTACGACAATGGCGTAGAGTCAGGCGAGCCGATGTGGAAGGAGTCTCAGAAGGTATTTGAACGAGGAGATTTCTATCTGTCTGATGCAGAACAGCGCATGGTAGAGACAGTAAAGGCTGCATTCCCTAAGGTTGTTGTTGTATTAAATGTAGGCGGCGTTGTAGATTCCATGTGGTTTGCAGAGGATCCTAAGATTCAGTCTGTTTTAATGGCATGGCAGGGCGGTATCGAAGGCGGTGCAGCAGCTGCTGAACTTCTTTGCGGTATTGGAAGTCCGTCAGGAAAATTGGCGGATACTTTTGCGAAGACGCTTGAGGATTATCCATCATCCTACAACTTCCATGAGTCACAGGATTACGTAGATTATACAGATGATATTTATGTAGGATATCGTTATTTCGAGACTATTCCAGGCGCAGACAAAAAGGTTGTGTATCCATTTGGATATGGACTTTCCTATACGACATTCAAGTGGGAGCTTGAGCGTGTAGACGAGGCAGAGGATGGCACACTTACAGTTCGCGTAGAGGTAACAAATACTGGAAATCATGAAGGAAAAGAAGTACTTCAGCTGTACGGCAGTGCACCAAAAGGAGTGCTTGATAAACCGTCAAAAATTTTGCTTTCATATGCAAAGACAAAGCTGCTGCAGCCTGGAGAAAATCAGCTTGTAACTTTAGTTGGAAACGTAAATGATCTGGCTTCATATGATGATCTTGGCGTTCTGCATAAATCTGCATATGTGATGGAGCAGGGAGAGTACCACTTCTATCTTGGAAATTCAGTTAGAAATACAGAGGAGCTTGGATTTATACATACAGAAGAGTCTACAAGAGTGGCAGAGCAGCTGACAGAGTGCTTAGCACCGACATCACTTCCAAAGCGCATGCGTGCAGATGGAAGCTTTGAAGAACTTCCTGTAAGACCGGCACACGATCCGGACAGCGAAGGACTTCTTACAAAGAAGGAAAAGGAAACAATCGATGGTGTTGCACCAGATGTACGTTTTTCAAAGGGCGAGCATCTTTGGAACAATAACGAGCGCCGCCTGCAGTTTGAGCAAGTTGCAGAAGGCAGCGTAACGCTTGATGAATTTGTGGCGCAGTTAAGCGACGAGGAGTTAGCTCATCTTTTAGGCGGTCAGCCAAATACAGGTGTTGCAAATACATTTGGCTTTGGTAATCTGCCAGAGTGTGGTATTCCGAACTTTATGACAGCTGATGGACCGGCAGGACTTCGTATTTTGCCAGAGTGCGGTGTTTGCACAACAGCATGGCCATGTGCAACACTTCTTGCATGCACCTGGAATCCAGAGATTGTCTATGAGGTAGGTGCAGCTGGTGCAAAAGAGGTAAGAGAAAATAATATCGCAGTATGGCTTACACCGGCAATCAATATTCATCGTACACCGATGTGCGGAAGAAATTTTGAGTATTACTCAGAGGATCCGTATCTTGTTGCAAAGCAGGCAGGCGCAATGGTACGCGGTATTCAGTCTCAGCACATTGCTGCAACAGTAAAGCATTTTGCACTGAATAACAAAGAAACGAACCGTAAGGATTCAAACTCAAGAGTATCAGAGCGTGCAGCAAGACAGATTTATTTAAAGACATTTGAGCGTATTGTAAAGGAAGCAAAGCCGTGGTGCATCATGTCTTCCTATAACATTGTAAATGATTATAGAGCTTCCGAAAATCATGATCTGTTAGAGAAGCTTCTGCGCGATGAGTGGGGATTTGAAGGTGTTGTAATGACAGACTGGTGGACATTTGGCGAGCACTGCAAGGAAGTAAATGCCGGAAATGATGTTAAGATGGCAGCTGGAAATCCTGACAACTTGCTGAAAGCACTTGAAAAAGGTCTGTTAAAGAGAGAGACAATGGAGTGCAGCGTAAAGAGACTTCTTGGAGTTCTCTTAAAGATTGATTAAACATGTAAATTTGAGGATGTCTGTGTAATCAGGCATCCTCATTCTCAGAAAAAAGATACAGAGAAGGACTATTTTATGAAGACAACGATGTGGAACGCAGATTTAGGAAATGGAATGTATAAAAATCCAATACTGTATGCAGATTATTCAGATCCTGATGCTTGCCGTGTGGGCGAGGATTACTTTATGATCGCGTCAAGTTTTTGCAATGCACCAGGTTTGCCAGTGCTTCACTCAAAGGATTTGGTAAATTGGAAGGTAGTTAATTATATTCTGCCAAAGGTGCCAGAAGAGCGCTATGATAAGCCAGTGCATGGATGTGGTGTATGGGCACCGGCAATCCGTTACCATGACGGAACATTTTTTGCTTGTTTTCCAATGCCAGACGAAGGTATTTACATGAGTACGACAAAGGATCCGTTTGGAACATGGTCAGAGCCAGTCAATATTCGTCCGGGTGCAGGCTGGATTGATCCGTGTCCGTTTTGGGATGAAGATGGCAGAGCATATCTTGTGGCAGGTGTTGCAAAAAGCCGCATCGGATATAAGAGTGTGCTTCATATGATTGAAATGCAGCCAGATGGAATGGGTCTGATAGGAGAAGCAAAAGTTGTCTTTGATGGAAATTTAAATGAGCAGGAAACAATTGAGGGGCCAAAGATGTATAAGAGAAATGGATGGTACTACATCTTTGCACCGGCAGGTGGTGTAAAAACAGGATGGCAGACTGTGCTTCGCTCAAAAAATATTTTTGGACCTTATGAATATCGCGTTGTTATGCGTCAGGGAGATACTCCTATAAACGGCCCTCACCAGGGTGCATGGGTAGATACCGTGACAGGTGAAGACTGGTTTTTACATTTTCAGGATGTGTATGCAGCTGGAAGAATTATTCATTTGCAGCCGATGAGCTGGAAAGAGGACTGGCCGATTATTGGTATCGCAAAGGATGGAAATGATTATGGGGAGCCAGTGCTTACTTACCGCAAGCCAAATGTCGGTGAGGCTGCGAAAGAGGCTGAAATCTTTGAGCCAGATGCCTCTGATGATTTTAGTAAAAAAACACTCGGTCTTCAGTGGCAGTGGAATGCAAATCCAAAAGAAGACTGGTATAAACTTACATCAGAAGGTCTTTGCCTGAAAGCGGTGAAGCAAGAGGAAAAAATCAAACATGGTGATTATCCAAATCTTCTTCTTCAGAAGTGGCCAGCACCAGAATTTATCTGTGACACAACACTTTCCCTTTCGGGATTAAAAGCAAATGAAGAAGCTGGTGTGATTTCTATGGGTGTAAAATATGCGCTTCTTTCATTTGCAAGAAACGAGGAAGGCATGGTTGAAGCTTCATTTATCAATGGAGAGCAAAAATATGGAAAGATTCTTGTGGAGAGTACCGAGGAGACAAGTACATCGCTTGGAGCACTAGTGTTTGCAGATGACAGTGAAGCTGTAACAGTCCGCATGAGCGTACACCGAGTTGGAACGCAGGATTTAAGCGAGAAAGAAAAGAATTTCCCACTTGAGGAGGTTGTTTTTGAGTACAGCATAAACGGCACAGATTACAAGAAGGCCGGAAGCTATATGGCAGCTGCAGGACGTTGGGTTGGTGTAAAGAGTGGTGTTTATTGTGCAGCTCATCATAGTGAGGCTGTTGGAAGCTGCCTTGTAAAAAAGACAGTTTATAAAAATGTGTAAAGCCAAGATTAAAAAGACACAAGGAGATCTTCGATGATAAGAACATATAAAAATCCCGTACAGCGCGGCTTTTTTCCAGATCCATCAGTTGTTCGCGTGGGAGATGACTATTACATGGTCAATTCAACCTTTCAGTACTTTCCGGCAATTGCAATAAGCCACTCAAAGGATATGGTGCACTGGGAGTTAATTGGACATGCCATTACAGATCCCGATGAATTAGATTTAAGTGATATACGTGATTCACATGGAATTTGGGCACCTGATATTTCCTACAGCAATGGTCGCTTTATCATAATGGCAACTCTTCGTTTAAATGCAGATGGAAAGCGTGATAATAATGTTATGCGCCGTCAGGTAGTTGTCTCATCAGACAGGCCAGAAGGTCCTTACAGCAAGCCATCATGGCTGGAGGTAGACAGCATTGATCCGTCTCATTTTGTAGATGACGATGGAAAGCACTACATGGTTATCAGTCCTGGAATAAATCTTGTCCCAATCTCTGATGACTGTACGCGAGTGATAGGCGATTTAATTCCTGTCTGGCCTGGAACAGGGGAGCGCTGCCCAGAAGGACCTCATATCTTGCGCCACGGTGATTATTATTATGCAATTCTTGCAGAGGGCGGCACTGGATATGGTCATGGCATAAATGTGGGACGCTCAAAAAATTTATTTGGCCCGTATGAAGCATCGCCATATAATCCTTTAATGAGACAGCTTGATCCAAACGCACCTATTCAGAGAACAGGTCATGGAAAACTAATCGAGGATGCAAATGGAGACTGGTGGGTTTACTATTTGATGGGACGACCAAACCGCGGCATCGAAGTCGCAAATGGCAAAGCACCAAAGCCGGGAGAGATACGAGTGCCGGGTGCTTATACGACAGTGGGCAGAGAGACAGGTCTTGATCCAGTAAGATGGTTAGACGATGGCTGGTTTGTTATTAATGAGGGCAAAGGTCCAAGCAATGAGCAGACTGCGCCAGATCTGCCAGAGGTAGTTTATCCAAAGTGGCAAAGAGATGACTTTGACAGCGACACACTAGATGTTCACTGGCAGTTCGTTAGAAGACCTGCACCGGGAAATTATTCACTGACAGAACGCCCAGGTCATATGCGAATCTGGACACAGGATGGTCAGCTCTTTGAGATTCGCGCAAAAAATACGCTGCTAAGAAGAGAGGAAGAGCTATCATACACTGCAACCACAAAGCTTGAATTTGATCCGACAAGAGATGGTGAACAGGCCGGACTTACATGTTATTATAGTACAGCGACATATGCACGCTTCTCACTTTGTTTTGAAGGCGGAAGAAAATTGCAGCTTGTAATAAACAGAAACCACGGCGAAGAGCTGATTGCAGAAGTAGATCAGATAAAAAATGGACCGATTTGGTTAAAAGTAGAGGTAGATCGTCTGACAAGACGCTTTTTATACAGCTACGACGGAAAAGATTGGAGCGAGGCAGGCGTATTAAAAGATTGCATTTACCTGTGCGATGAGGGTGTGCCAGACGATCCAAAGCGCCACACCGGAACACTAGTCGGCATCTACGCCAACAACGGTGGCTGCGGAAGCCGCATTCCGGCAGATTTTGACTTCTTTGAATTTCAGGGAAGAGACATCAATATATAGAGGAAAGAGTAGTAATTTATGGAAAACCGTGATCTGAAAATGGCAGAAAAAATTGCTGCATGCGTAGCAGATAAGGGAGGACGAACATTTCTTGTCGGAGGCTACGTGCGTGATCTTTTAATGGGAAAGCATAGTAAGGATATTGATATTGAAATCCATGGTGTACAGCCAAAAGAGCTAGAGAATATTCTTGACGGGCTTGGCTCTAGAACTGAGATGGGTGCAAGCTTTGGCGTGTATGGTCTTAGAGGATACGATATCGACATTGCCATGCCGCGCCAAGAGGAAGCGACAGGACGAGGACATAAAGATTTTAAAATATATGTAGATCCATTTCTTGGAACATATAAAGCCGCAATGCGCCGCGATTTTACAATCAATGCCATGATGCAAGATGTGCTGACTGGAGAGATCATTGATCACTTCGGCGGCCAGGAGGATCTAAAAAAAGGAGTACTTCGTCATGTAAACCCTCACACCTTTGCAGAAGATCCGCTTCGTGTGCTTAGAGCTGCGCAATTTGCCGCACGCTTTTCATTTTCTATTGCGCCAGAGACTATTGAATTATCTCGAAAAATGGACTTGACGACATTAGCCCATGAGCGTGTGATGAGTGAGCTTGAAAAAGCTTTGTTAAAGGCTGCGCATCCATCCATTTTCTTTGAACAGATGCACAAAATGAATCAGCTTGACGACTGGTTTTTACATTTAACACAGCTTATTGGAGTAAAGCAGCCTAAAAAGTATCACCCTGAGGGAGATGTGTGGAATCATACTATGCAGGTACTTGACAGTGCAGCCTTACTCCGAAGCAAGGCAGAAAATCCTCTTGGATTTATGCTGACAGCAGTAGTACACGATTTTGGGAAAATTATATCAACAACAGAGGAGAATGGAGAAATTCATTCTTATGGTCATGCAAAAAAGGGCGATCCTCTTGTAAAAGAATTTTTAGAGCGCATTACAAATGAGACAAAGCTGATCCGTTATGTGAGAAATCTTGCATCACTTCATATGAGACCTTACGAGCTTGCCAGAGAGCAAGCCGGGAAAAAGGCAACAAATCAGATGTTTGACAGTGTAACAGTGCCATCTGATCTGATTCTTTTTTCAACGGCCGATCAGATGGGAAAGGGAAAAGGACAAATTATTCCGGAATATGAAGACTTTTTAAAGGAGCGTCTTGACTGGTATCAGTACACGATGGCGCAGCCATGCGTGATGGGAGCTGATTTAATTAAGGCTGGATTAAAGCCGGGACCAAAATTTAGTGAAATTCTTGCATACTCACATGATCTTCATCTTTCAAACGTGCCAAAAGATGAAGCGTTAGCCCAAACACTTTCATTTGCGCAAAGACTTGCATAAGTGTTAAAAATGACATAATAACTTGTACAATATGCATAAAATATAAAGGGTATTGTACTGCAAAAAGACAGAAAATAAGAAGAAACTTTACATTCTTACAGAAGTCAGATATACTAACGATAGTGCAAGTTTTATAGCGCGGAAAGGAGGAATAGTAAGTTGATACGATATTGTGAAGAGAAAAAGCTGTTTCAGCTGGACACAATAAACACAACTTATGTAATCGGTTTAACACAAGAAGGATATGTAGGTCATGTATATTATGGAGACAGACTTTTTGGAGAAGCAGTCAGCACACTGCTTCGCACAGAGGAGCCGCCATTTACCCCATCGAAAAATTTGAGAGAAAAGTCTGCTTTTCTTGATTTCTTTCCAATGGAATATCCGACTGGCGGGATCGGTGATTACAGAGAGAGCTGTCTTGATGTGCGAAATGAAGCAGGAAGCAAGGCAGCAGAAATTCTTTATTTCTCCCACGTCATCACAAATGGTAAGCCTCGCTTAGAAGGTCTTCCAGCATCATTTGGAAATGACGACGAAGTACAGACACTTGTGATTACTTGTAAGGATTTGGTACTTGGTCTGTCCGTTGATCTAATGTATTCTGTTTTTGAGAAGGAAGATGTAATTGTCCGCAGTACACATGTCACCAATGAAGGTTCACAGACGCTTCGTTTGGAGAAGGTTTACAGCGCTTGTCTGGATATGGACAATGAAAACTTCGAACTTTTAAATCTGCATGGCTCATGGGCAAGAGAGCGCCACATTCAAAGACGTGAGCTCGCTTACGGAAAGCAGCTGATGTCCTCATTAAAGGGAGAATCCAGTCATCAGGAGCATCCGTTCCAGGCACTTGTCACAAAGGGGTGCGATCAGGAACACGGTAAGGTCTACGCAATGCATTTTGTGTATTCTGGAAACTTTATCGCGCAGACAGAACGTACACAGTTTGACATGGTGCGTATGGTCATGGGAATTTCAGCTGAGGAATTTTGCTGGCAGCTTACGCCTGGTTCATCATTCCAGGCACCAGAGGTAGTTTGTGTTTACTCCTCAGAGGGTCTTGGAAAGATGTCCAGAAGTTATCACGATTTTTATCGAAGCCACATGATTCGCAGTCCGTATAACCATAGCAAGCGTCCGATCCTGATCAATAACTGGGAGGCGACATATTTTAATTTCGACACACAAAAGCTTCTTGCAATTGCAAAGGAAGCAAAGGCGTGCGGAATTGAAATGCTCGTCATGGATGATGGATGGTTTGGTCATCGAAATAATGATGACAGTTCACTTGGCGACTGGAAGGTAAACACAGATAAGATCAAGGGCGGCCTGAAATATCTTGTTGATGAGGTTAACAATATTGGTCTGGAGTTTGGTATCTGGTTTGAGCCGGAGATGATTTCTCCTGATTCAGATCTGTATCGTGCGCATCCGGATTGGGCAATCCATATCGACGGCAGAGCTGCAACACAGAGCCGCTGCCAGTATGTGCTAGACTTATCACGAAAGGAAGTAAGAGACTATGTTTACGATCAGGTTTCTGCTATCCTTCACAGTGCAAATATCCGCTACGTTAAGTGGGACATGAATCGTCAGTTAAGCGACCTTGGAAGCAGCTATCTGTCAGCAGATCATAAAGAAGAGCTGTTCCACCGCTATGTTTTGGGCGTTTACGAGCTGCAGGAGCGTCTTGTCACAGAGTTTCCAAATATGCTTTTAGAAAATTGTTCTGGCGGCGGTGCAAGATTTGATCCAGGTATGCTGTATTACTCGCCGCAGATCTGGTGCTCAGATGATACAGATGCAATTGAGCGTCTGCTTATTCAGGAGGGAACTTCACTGATTTATCCGCTTTGCTCAATGGGTGCACATGTAAGCGACTGCCCGAACCATACAGTCGGAAGAGTTACCCCATTTGAGACAAGAGGTCACGTGGCACTTGCCGGAACCTTTGGATACGAGCTTGATGTAACAAAGATTCCGAAAGAAGACCGGGAACAGATTCCACAGCAAATTGCGATGTACCATAAATATCATGAGCTTGTTCGTGAGGGTGATTATTATCGCATCGCATCCTACAGTGAGAATCATCTGTACGATTGTTGGGCTGTATCGGCAAAGGATAAGAGCGAAGTGCTTGTCACCTACGTTCAAGTCCTTTCAACGCCAAATGTACACAGCAGAAAACTTTATTTAAAAGGCTTTGAGCCACAGGCCGTATATCGTCTTGAAGAGACAGGAGAAACCTTTACAGGAGAAATTCTGGAAAAATACGGCTATCTGATTCGTCCATTATGGGGCGATTTTCGCAGCAAACTGCTGCACTTTACAAAGATTTAGATGTAAAACAGAAACTAAAAATATTGCGAATGCGTACTATGATACAAAAAGTATCAAGTGGTAAATGTGACACTTGTCTTTTTATTACTGGTGTAGTAAATTCTAGGTGTGAAATTCCTATTGGAGGAGACAGGTATCTGGTACGCGTAGAAAGGTGTGTCAGACTATGGAGAGAGAACCATTAAGTGCTTGTGAAGCTATGATTATGAAAGTAATCTGGGATCAAAAAGGAGATATTTCAGTTCCGGAGCTGATTGATTTGATCCAGGAGCGTTACAAGAGAGATTACAAGAGAACAACAGTAGTAACCTTCCTTACCCGCTTAAACGGAAAGGGTTTCATTAGCTCTCGCCGTGCAGGCAGAATTTCTTACATTCACGCAGAAAAGAGCGAGGAAGAATACAAGGCAAAGCTCTCAGCGCGCGAGGTTAATTTCTGGTTCGACGGCAAGCCGGCCGAGTTCATCGCAGCACTTTCAAACAACCAGTCTCTTTCTAAAGAAGATATCAAACAGATAAGAGGCTTGTTGGATGAAATGGATCAATGATGTAGTATTTGCAATTTTGGCAGCACATGTCTGGGGCAGCCTGATGCTATTTGTTTGGCTGCAGGCAGTAAAAAAGCTTAGTAAAAGAGGATATTCGCGAGCACTTTTTTGGTTATTACGATGTGTTGTAGTCGCGTATCTTTTACCATTTGGATTTTGTTTGCTTATAGCAGTTGATGGCTATTTTAGAGGTTGGGATGGACGCTTATTTGAGTGGACGCCGATTATTACAGTGGTCAATCATGCACTTTTTATTGCATGGCTGATAGGTCTTTTCTTTAACTTTGGAAAGATCTGGAAAGAATGGCGTGTAACAAGAGCGTATTTAAGAGATGCATTTCCAGCGGATCTAAAAAGTCGGGCGCGTTTTCGAGAGGTTTGTAAGGAAATCAAAAAACGTCCGGGTCGAGTAAAGCTGTATCAGAAGTTTGGACTTAGGTGTGGTATTGCTACAGGAATACTGAGGCCAAGAATTGTGTTGCCAGATGACAAATTGAATCCGATTGTGGAGAAAGTAACTATGATCCACGAGCTGATTCACTACAAACGCCGAGATCTTTGGTTTTTATATGCATCAAAAATCATTGAGACAATTCACTGGTTTAATCCGTTGTCACGTTCACTTTCTGAGTACATGAATCAATGGAATGAATATGCATGCGATTACGAATCATGCATCGCGTTTGGCAATTCCAAGATGTATGCAATTGTTTTGTGTAATGTCGCAGAGCAGAATCAGCAAGGTCTGTTTTCTTCAATAGGAACTGAACCTATGACATTAAGCAGGAGGATTGAGATGATGGTAAATATGCAGAAGGCAAGAAAGAAATCAAAGTTTTTTGGCACAATCGCAGCAATCGCAGTTTCGTTTGCTTCCGTAACTTCAACATTTGCAGCAACTGGTGTAATGGCAGAAGGATATAGAAGATTATATGATCTTACAATGGTAGAAGATGTTGAAAAAGGAGTCTCAGCTGTTGTAGGAGATACTGATCTGGTCAATGAGAGCACAGATACACCAGAATACCCTGACAACAGTAATATTAATCCTGCTGATTATGTCAATACAGGCATTGTATTTAACGATGTTCTCCCAATTGATGGATATACGGTAGTAGAAGGCGAAGTGGATAATTTAACAAGAGCAACAGGTGCTAATTTTAACTGGACACTTACATATGATTATCTGCAGACAAGTGGATATTTTAAAGTGAATAAGGATCAGGTAATTAATGTTAGCGGAGATATTACACCTCTTGGAAAAGTTATACGTGTCGGTATAATTGAGCCAAATGGAGCAAGAAGATGTGTCTATGCAAATGGAAGATTTTCACAACCATTTCAGGCTTATGTAAAAGGTGATTACAAGGTCTATGCTATTAGCGACAACAGCGAAGTAGTAAACCTGACAGGCGTTTATGCTACATATTAACTTAACCTTCGCAGAGTCAAAAGAGTATACAAGCAGGGGGGAGCGCAGCAAAGACGGTAAAGTTTAGACATAAGGCAACGTGACAGCAAAAAAGCTGCGGGATAAAATATAATAAAAAACAGCTATCTGATATCAAAAAGGTATCGGGTGGCTGTTTTTTTGAATATTGGATTCTCCGAAAAAAGCCGAATAAATACATGTACAGAGCTGCCCGTAAATGATAAGATGATACTGTTCACGGACTTGTGAACTATAAAAAAAAAGAGAGGGAAGAAAAATGGGCAAGCTACAAAAAGATGAAGCATTTTATAAAAAGCTCTGGAGCCTGATGGTTCCGATTGTGCTTCAAAATCTGATGCTAGCGATGGTGGCAGTGGCCGATGCATTTATGCTTGGCGGCATGGATCAAAATTATATGTCAGCTGTATCACTTGCAACTCAGATTCAGTTTATCCAAAACATGTTTTTAGCAGCAGCGACAGCCAGTCTTGGTATTTTAGGCGCGCAGTATTGGGGAAAGGGAGACAAAAAGACATTAGATGAGATCTTTTGCATGGCGCTTCGCCTTTGCGGACTCGTATCAGCCATATTCTTTGTTGGCTGTGTTTTCTTCGGACGCTATCTGATGCTTCTTTTTACAAACGAAGAGGTATTGATCAATTATGGCATAAGCTACTTAAAAATTGCAGGATTTTCATATTTGATTACAGGTATTTCTCAGTGTTATCTTGTTATCATGAAGACAAGCGAGCACGCAAAGACAACGGCAGTCATAAGTTCAATGACAGTCTGTGTCAATATTATTTTAAATGCAATTTTTATTTTTGGAGGCTTTGGCATTGCACTGATGGGTGTGCGCGGAGCAGCTCTTGCGACACTTATTGCACGTATTATTGAGCTTTGCTGTTCTGTACTTATTTCCTATAAGCCAAATTATCTCCATCCGTCCATGCGCGACTTATTAAGGAGAAACAAACAGCTTTCAAAAGATTTCTGGAAGTGCGGACTTCCACTTTTAGGAGCATGTCTGTTCTGGGGAATTGGATTCACATCTTATTCATCATTTATGGGTCATCTTGGAACTGATGCAGCGGCAGCCAATTCCGTGGCAGCTGTTGTAAGAGATATCATATGCTGCTTTAGTGCAGGTATTTCTAGCGCAGCAGGAATTATGATTGGCAATGAGCTTGGCGCAGGAAACTTAGAGAAGGGAAAGCGATACGGCATACGTCTGTTAAAAATATCATTTGCATGCGGTATTTTTGCTTCTCTTTTAATGTGCATATCTGCACCAATTATTTTGCACTTTGTAAAGCTTACACCGCAGGCACAGGAGTATTTAAAGGGCATGTTTGCCGTTATCGCCTTTTATATGATTGGACGCGCAGTCAACGATGTCACAATAAATGGTATTTTTGGCGCCGGCGGCGATACACTGTTTGACATGTATAGCCTTGCAGTGTGTATGTGGTGTCTCGCAATTCCGCTCGCTGCTGCCGGAACATATTTTTTCCACTGGCCAGTAGTGCTTGTATATGCGTGTACATGTATAGATGAAGTAGGAAAGCTGCCGTGGGTTTTGCATCATTTTCGCAAGTATAAATGGGTCAAAGATTTGACTCATTGACAATTATAAGGCGTGGTGCTATGATGAGTCTAAGATTTAGCTTCGGGGAAAAATAAAAGAAAAGGGGATGCAAAAATGTGTCTTGTAACAAATATTCAGAAGTATTCAATCCATGACGGAGATGGAATTCGTACAACTGTATTTTTTAAAGGCTGTCCGCTTCGCTGTGCATGGTGCCATAATCCAGAAACACAAAAATGGAAACGTCAGATTTTAACGAATCAGGAAAAATGTACCGGCTGTATGGAATGTGAGCGTGTCTGTCCAAATGGAGCAGTGCGCATGGAAAATGGCAAAGCAGTAACAGATTATGAAAAATGTACCGGCTGCGGAGAATGTGTGACAGCTTGTCTTTTGAATATTCGCGAGGTTGCAGGAAAAGAGTACACGGTAAAAGAGCTGTTAAAGGAACTCAAAAAGGATGAAATGTTCTATGAGGAATCGGGCGGCGGTGTTACACTTTCCGGCGGCGAGGTCATGTGCATGGATATGGATTACATAGAGGAGCTTGTAAAGCAGCTGCATCGTCAGGGAATTACAGTGGCCATCGATACAAGTGGATATGCACCGTATGAAAATTTCAAACGGATTCTTCCATATATTGATACCTTCCTTTATGACATCAAGGCCATGGACAATGAAGTTCATAAAAAATGGGTTGGAACAGAGAATACTATCATTTTGGAAAATTTGAAAAAGTTAAGTGCAGATGGTGCAAGAATCTATATTAGAATCCCGACAATTGAAGGGGTCAATGCAGATGAAGAGAGCATGAAGGCTGTAATTAAATGGCTTACTGATGAAAAAATTAAGGTGGCACAGGTCAACCTTTTGCCGTATCACAATACAGGAAGCAGCAAATACAGCCGTCTTGAGTGTATTTATGACGGCGAAGCGTTTTTGGTACCGTCAGATGAAAAAATGAAGCAACTGTCATCACTTTTTACAGAGGCAGGATTTTTGAAAGTTAAGATTGGTGGATAAACCAGAAAGGAAAAGGATTTTAGCTGTAATGGAGAAAAGAGGAATGAATGAGCGTGTGCAGGCGCTGCGTGAACTAAGTGTTACGACTCAGCCGCACATCGACATGGAAAGAGCAAAAAGTGAAACTGCAACCTACAAGAAATATGAAGGTCAGCTGTCTGTGCCAGAGCTTCGTGCACAGGTTTTATATGACTATTTTGCAGCAAAGACACTTTACATCGGAGATGGAGAGCTGATTGTAGGAGAAAAGGGAGATTCTCCACATGGTGCACCGACATTCCCAGAGCTATGCTGTCATACTCTTGAGGATATGCACGTTATGAACGACCGTGAGCTTATCAGCTTTTCTGTAAAGGAAGAAGATTACGGATATCAGGAAAGAGAGATCATCCCATTCTGGGAAAAGCGTTCCACACGTTCAAAGATTCTGGCAAATATGTCTGATCAGTGGAAAGACTGCTATGCTGCAGGTATCTTTACTGAATTTATGGAGCAAAGAGGTCCAGGTCATACTGTTGGTTCCTTTAAGCTGTATGAAAAAGGATTTTTAGATTACAAGGCAGATATTCAGGCATCAATAGATTCTCTTGATTACTTCCATGATACAGAGGCATTTGAAAAGAGAAATCAGCTTCGCGGTATGGCAAAGGCATGTGATGCTATCATGCTTCTTGGTGCAAGATATGCTGATTATGCAAGAGAGCTTGCCCAAAAAGAAAAATGTGATACAAGAAAGGCAGAGCTTCTTCAGATTGCAGCAAACTGTGATGTTGTTCCAGCTCATAAGCCGCAGACCTTCTGGCAGGCAATTCAGATGTATTGGTTTGTTCACCTTGGCGTTACAACGGAGCTTAATCCATGGGATGCTTATTCACCAGGTCGTTTTGACCAGCATTTAAATCCATTTTATCAGAAGGATGTAGAGGAAGGCATTCTTGATGAGAAGAAGGCGTTAGAGCTTCTTGAGTGCCTTTGGGTGAAATTTAACAATCAGCCGGCACCGCCAAAGGTTGGTATCACGTTAAAGGAGAGCAGCACCTACACCGATTTTGCAAACTTAAATACAGGCGGTATCACTCCAGACGGACAAAACGGAGTTAATGATGTTTCTTATCTGATTCTTGATTGCATGGACGAGATGAAGCTGCTGCAGCCAAGCTCTAATGTACAGATCAGCAGAAAGACACCGCAGAAATTTTTAAAGAGAGCATGTGAGATTGCACGTAAGGGATGGGGACAGCCGGCATTCTATAATACAGAAGCAATTGTTCAGGAACTTATGAATGCAGGAAAGACACTTGCTGATGCAAGACGCGGCGGAACGAGCGGTTGTGTAGAGACTGGTGCATTTGGAAATGAAGCTTATATTCTGACAGGATATTTTAATATTCCAAAGGTATTTGAGCTTACATTAAATAATGGATATGATAAGGTAAGTAAAAAGCAGCTTGGTTTACAGCTTGGATATGCAGCTGATTTTAAGACATATGATGAGCTTTTTGATGCTTTTAAGAAGCAGATGAAATACTTTATTGATGTTAAGATTCAGGGAAGCAACATAATTGAAAAGATTTTTGCAGACTGCATGCCGGCACCATTTTTATCTATTCTTACAAATGACTGTATCGCAAAGGGCAAGGATTATAATGCCGGCGGTGCAAGATACAATACAAAATATCTGCAGGGTGTTGGAATCGGAACGATTACAGACTGCCTTGCTGCTGTAAAATATAATGTATATGATAAGAAAAACTTCACGATGGATGAGCTGATGGCAGCGCTTGATGATAATTTCATCGGTCATGAGCGAATCTTGAATCTGGTAAAAAATCATAGTCCAAAGTATGGAAATGATGATGAATATGCAGATGAGATTATGAAGCAGGTATTTGAATATTATCAGGGCGAAGTGACAGGAAGACCAAATATGCTTGGCGGAATGTATCGCGTAAATATGCTTCCGACAACATGCCACGTTTACTTTGGAGAAGTCATGATGGCAAGTGCAAATGGACGTCTGGCACATGTACCTGTTTCCGAGGGTATTTCACCAGAAAAGGGTGCAGACGTAAATGGTCCTACGGCTGTTATAAAGTCTTGTGCAAAGATGGATCATTTAATGACAGGCGGTACACTTTTGAATCAGAAGTTTACACCAAGTGTTGTTGCAGGAGAGGAAGGACTTAACCAGATGGCAAGTCTTATTCGTTCCTATTTCAATATGGATGGTCATCATATTCAGTTTAATGTCATCGATAGACAGACATTGCTTAATGCACAGAAATATCCAGAGGAATATAAGGATCTGATTGTTCGTGTAGCAGGCTACAGTGATCATTTCAGAAACTTAAGCAAGGCACTTCAGGATGAGATCATTAATCGTACTGAGCAAAGCTTCAACTAAAAACACATAATGCAGGAGGAAAACACTATGAAGTTAGGATTTATCGGATGCGGCAACATGGCAGGCGCAATGATGGGCGGCATCATCAAAAACAATATTTTCAAGGCAGAGGATGTGTATGGTTCTGACGTGTTTGAGCCAAGCAGAGAGCGCGTAAAGAACATGTATGGCATTCATGTTTCAGATAACAATATTGATGTAGTGGATGCTGTTGATGTGCTTGTACTTGCTGTAAAGCCACAGTATTATGAGTCTGTGATTACACAGATAAAGGATCATGTCAGAGCAGATCAGTTAATCATCACAATTGCACCGGGAAAGACACTTTCATGGCTGGCAGAAAAGTTTGGCAAGGACGTAAAGATTGTACGTACTATGCCAAATACACCTGCACTTGTCGGTGAGGGTATGACAGGCGCAACACCAAATGAATTTGTGACAGAGGCTGAGCTTAAGTATGTATGTGAAATTTTAAGCGGCTTTAGCAAGGTAGAGGTTATCAGCGAAAAGCTGATGGATACAGTTGTTGCAGTAAGCGGAAGTTCTCCGGCATATGTATTTATGTTTATTGAAGCTATGGCAGACGCAGCAGTAGAGCAGGGTATGCCGCGTGCGCAGGCTTATAAATTTGCAGCACAGGCAGTTATGGGCAGCGCAAAGATGGTTTTAGAGACTGGAAAACATCCGGGCGAGTTAAAGGATATGGTATGCTCACCAGCAGGAACTACAATTAAGGCAGTACGTGTATTAGAAAAGGAAGGCCTTAGAAGTGCTGTGATCGAGGCCATGGACGCATGTGCAGATGCAGCAAAGGGAATGTAAGAAATTTCTAATTTAAAAAATGCAAGGCAGGTGCAAAATGGCATCTGCCTTGTTGTCACAAAAACTACGTTTGAGATTAGATAGGGGAGAAATCATGATTACAATAAAAGATAATATAATAAAACTCGATTTTCATGAGGAGACGCTGCACTGCGATATTTACGCGGATGGCACGAAATGGACTTGGCAGCAGGATTATCAGCCTTATTTTAAGTATAATGGAAAAGATGTGCTTTTTTCAGAGGCTAAAACAATTTCACATAAAAGATATGATACAGGAATAGGCTTCGGACTTGTAAGTCACTACGAAAATTTTGAACAAGTGCCAGAGCTTTGTTTTGAGACATATATCTGGATTGAATTATCGACAGGTGATGTTCATTTTGAGTGGATTCCGATTACAGAGCCGGCATCTGGCATGGATGAAGTTGTGTGGCCAGGTGCAATGGACTTTATGTATGACAGTGAGGATTGGTATACACTCTTAAATTGGGGACAGGGTTTACTTATTCCAAATGGCTGGGAAACAAAGCTGGGAAAAGTGCCATTTGATGGCCGCATGTGTACGGAAGGCTCATATATGCCATGGTTTTCACAGATTAAAGATAGAAACGGCTATATTGCAATATGTGAGCAGCCAGAGGATGCAGGCTACCGTGCGGCTCATGAATCAGGCGAAGCACAGACAAGCGTGGGAATGGTATTTTATAAATCACTTGGCTCAATGCGTTATCGCAGAACTTTATTGTATCATTTTGAAAAAGACTGTGATTATAATACCATGTGTAAGTTTTATAGAAATTATACAAAGGAACAGGGAACATTTCACACTCTTCGTGAAAAGGCAGCGCGTGCAGATGTCGAGAAATTAGTAGGAAGCATGTTTGTTCATGCAGGTATTAAGACACTTGTTCAGCCAGAGTCTCGCTTTTTTGATCCAGAAGCGCCTGAGAAAAACAATCATTTAACACCTTTTGCAGTGCGTACTAAGCAGATTCGTCACTGCTATGAAAAACTTGGAATTAAGAAGCTTTATCTTCATTTAGATGGCTGGGGAGATCCAGGCTATGACAACGAGCATCCAGATTATCTTCCGGCATGTATTGAAGCAGGTGGCTGGGAAGGCATGAAGGAGCTTTGTGATACAATTCATGACTGCGGTTATGTTTTTGGAATCCATGATCAGTATCGCGATTATTATTTCCGTGCCAGTACTTATGATGAATCATCAGCCATTCATTTTGAAGATGGCTCCATTCCTTCTCATGCAAACTGGGCGGGAGGCAATCAGACATATCTTTGTGCAACACAGGCACCTTATTATGTAAAGAGAAATTTCTTGGAATTGGCAGCTCATGATATAAAGCTTGACTGCGCTTATCTTGATGTATTTACATGCAACGAGCCAGATGAATGCTTTGAGCCGCATCACAAAATGACAAGAAAGGAATGTCTGGAATTTAGAAGCCGATGCTTTGCATATTTGCTGTCACAAAATATTCTGTCAAGTTCCGAGGAGGTAGCAGATTGGTCAGTCGCTAATCTTGTTTTCTGCCACTATGCGCCATATGATTTTATGATGCGCCGTCCAGAAGAACCAAAACAGGGAATCCCAGTGCCATTATTTAATCTTGTATATCATGACTGCGTAATCATTCCGTGGATGATGGAAAAGCATGAAAACGAAGATTACATGCTCTATGCACTTATTAACGGAGGTGCACCATATTTTGACAGAAATGGTGCTTACGATGGAACAGACGGTGCATTTGGAGTAGGCAGCGATTTCACAGAAGAAGAACAAAAGAAACGCTGCGATCAGGTAGCATCACTTCATGAACACGTAGCCTATAGTGAGTTAGTCAGCCACCGCATTCTCGACAAAACAGGTCTTCGCCAGCAGAGTACATTCGCAGATGGTACATGCGTAGAAGTCGATTTCTCAAAGGGAACGTATAAAATTACAGTTAACGGATAAACCAATACTTAAATCTAAGTTACAGTTAACGGGGTATTTTACGAAAGCTCTCCGGTGCAATGGTTTTCAAGTGTGAATATTGAATTTGACAGAAAATCATGGTATTATGGTAACTATTCAGAGCCATGCAAAATTGCTTTCTGTGAATGCTTGCATTCAGACAGAATAGCAATTTTATATGGCGAGGTAACCACATGAGCAAAATAGAAGCATCGAAGATGCGATTTTGCGAATGGGGTTCTGAATAGTTACGTATTATGATTTGTGTGACAGTCTGTATATCCTTTTTGCTGCTGCATACAATGCAACATGTAAAAATAAAATGATGCAGAATGCGTATAAAAATGTTGAAAGGAGCAGGTATGGGGGCAAAAAGGAAAATTGAGATACGAAAAGTGAGCCGCTTTGGGATTTGGATTACACTGTTTTTGGCACTGGCATTTGTCTTTCTTATAATACAGGGCGAGAATGAGTTTTTTGCAATGAATGAGTCAACAGAGCAGTACATTCAAGGCGAAAAAGCAGCGCAGCAGCTTGAAAAAGGCGCTGATTATCTTACCGAACAGGTAAGAATGTATGTCATGACAGGCGACACATCATATATGGACGCATATTTTGTTGAGGCCAATCAGGTTAAGAGCCGGGAAAATGCACTTGATACATTTAAAACATATTTTGACAAAACTGCATCCTTTTCATCATTAAAAGCTGCGCTTGACACTTCACTAGAACTCATGACGACAGAGTACTATGCCATGCGTCTTGTCTGTGAGGCAAATGATGTCTTGCAAAGCAGCTGGCCGGACGAAATCAAGGCAGTAGAACTTTCCAAAGAGGATGAAGAATTGTCTGACGATGAGAAAATAAAAAAGGCACAGTATCTTGTCACTGAGGAATCGTATCAGGAAATGAAAGATATAATCGCCGAGGAAGTGACAAACTGTGAAGCAAAATTGATTCGCCAGACAAGACATTATCAGGGAAAAACTATGACGATTTTTTCCAGCATGTATTCAAAATTACAAATCGGAATTGTTTTAATGGTGATTCTTATGATAGGCTCATATGTAATGACTCACCTGCTGATTGTAAAGCCGCTTATCAGTTACGATGAAAGCATCAAGCTTGGTGAAATCTTGCCGGTAATAGGGGCTGTTGAACTGCAAAATCTTGCTGTCACGTATAATGAAATTTATGTAGCGAATAAGGAGACAGAAAAGCTGATTCGCCATGAGGCAGAGCATGATCCGCTGACAGATCTGTTAAACAGAGGTTCCTTTGACAAGCTTATTCATATTTACGAAACAGGTGAGAGTCCATTTGCGCTGATTCTTGTAGATGTGGATGTATTCAAAGAGGTAAATGATACTTTTGGTCATGGAATAGGTGACCAGATTTTAAGAAAGGTAGCATCTATCTTAAAAAAACAATTTCGAAATATTGATTACGTATGCAGAATCGGCGGAGATGAATTTGCAGTAATCATGGTCAATTCAGCAAGTGATAAACGCTGCACGATCCAAAAGAAGATTGAGGAAGCAAACGAGGAATTGAGCAATCCAACAGATAGTCTTCCAGCAGTGTCTTTAAGTGTTGGTGTGGCATTCTCAGACAGAAAAAATCCAAAGGGTTCAATTTCTAATGATGCAGATGCGGCACTGTACTACATAAAAGAACACGGAAGACATAACTGCGGTTTTTACTGATAGCTTAAACTAGCATCAGATGGTGATGGAAAAGACATTTGAGGTATTGCTGTACAAAAAAAGGTTAGATGAGGAGAACACAATAAGATGGAACTTTGGGATATCTACGATTCAGACAAAAAACAAACCGGACGCACAATGAAGAGAAATGACTGGAATTTAAAAAACGGTGAGTATCATCTGACCGTGCTCGGTGTCATTCATCGCCCAGACGGACGCTTTTTAATTACAAGAAGAGTCATGACAAAGGCTTGGGCCCCAGGCTGGTGGGAGGTTTCAGGCGGTGCTGTACAGGCAGGCGAGGATTCCAAAGTGGCAGTTGCAAGAGAAATCCGTGAAGAGACAGGTCTTGATGTGTCCAATTGCCCTGATGGCTATCGTTTTACATATCGCCGTGACAACCCGGACGAAGGCGATAATTATTTTGTCGATGTGTACCGTTTTGAACTTGATTTTAACGAGAGCGATTTAAAGCTTCAGGAAGAAGAGACAATGGGGTACCGCTTAGCGACACTAGATGAGATCAAGGAACTAGACAAACAGGGAATTTTTTTGCATTATAGCAGTATAAAGAAAGTGTTTGAATAAGTGTTTGAATAATCAAGAGCTTGAAATATAATTGATCTTGCAGACGAAATTAAGTTTTAATAGTTAACCTAAACAAATAAAAGGCGGCAGTTAGCAAGAAACTGCTGCTTTTTATTTGTTTAAGAGTAAGTGATGAACAAGGCTACGTTCACGAATTTTCCTGTTGTTTTTTTGAGGAGAGTAAGATAAGATTAAGAAAAGAATATAAGATAAGCAGCAGGCTTGCAAAAATGAAGAAAGAGGAGATCATGAGAGAGGAAGAAACCGTTAGTTCGATAAATCAAAAGATTACGAATCAAATATTTGATATGCAGGAAACTGAAATTCCACATAATCCATATGATCATGAACAGAGGAAGCTATCTAGTATTGAAAAGGGAGATATCGGTAAACTGCGTAACTGTCAGAAGGAAAAGTTTGAAGGGCAACTTGGGCGAGTAGCAAGCGATGATCTTAGGAATGCAAAGAATATGGCAATCATTGTAATTACATTGGCTTCAAGGGCGGCAATTCGTGGTGGATTAAATCCAGAATTAGCGTTTACTATGGCGGATAATTATATTTGTGAAATTGAAAATTATGTTGATGAAAGGATTATTCGGAAAAAAATTGGTGAATATGAAGAAGAATTTGCACGACAAGTATCTTTATTGAAAAAAACACTTCATAAGAATCGTTACGTAGAAAATGCGAAGGACTATATTTATAAGCATCTTCATAATGTAAAAATGTTCGAAGTATATGAGGCTGTAGGTGTAAATGGAGATTATCTTTGCAGGTTATTTAAACAATATGAGGGGTGTTCTTTAGAGATTTATATTCGCAGGGAGAGAATACGGCAGGCAAAAGAACTTTTGCAGTATTCAAATTATAAATTGCAGGAAATATCAGAATATCTATCATTTTCAAACCAAAGTTTTTTTACTAAATGTTTCAAAGAAGAAACAGGAATGACGCCAAAAGAATTTCGTGAGAGTCACTTTGGCTGACAAGATTGTATTAGAGCAAATGTGGCAGCTAAAGTGACTCTTTCTATGTTTAAAATTTAAAATCAATTACATTGATAGAATGTGCAGGCAATACTGCTTCATAGGTTCCTTGAATTTCTTTTGCAGGAAGTGTTTCAATCATGACTTCATTGTGATTGATATCGTTATAGGAGTCTACATCTGTTCCGGTAATTCGATGTTCCTGTACTTGGCAGAACGACAGATTCATTTCATCGAAACAGATTGAGAGTGTTTGGGCATGTTCAGGATCTTTGTTTACAATAGAGACTGAGATCATTCCATTTTCAGAATGCTGTGTAGCGACAATATCAAGAAGCTCGGTTGTCACTTGTTTTCCGTTTTTTGCGGTTACGGTAAGCTTTGGGTGTTCGCCTTCTTGCCAGTCATCTAAAACAAGATCTCCCATATAGTTTACATATAAGTCGAATACATGGTAAGTGCTTCTTAGCACAATGCCGTCTTTGTAGCTGTAAATGCAGCCTCTGGTGTTTAAAATGGGAGCAAAATTTGCCATACCGACAATATCGCAATTTCGGTTCATCGCATTTAAAAAGCATGCTGTGAAAACTGCATCTGCCATGGTATAAGAGGAATTATCGTCATTTTTATTTCTAGGTGTTACATAGCTGTCTTTGTCGATTCCTTGCTGAATTGTATGCACATTTGGATGATGCCAGCTTCGCAAGTTCCACTCATCGAATGCAATTTTAATATTTTTTTCTAGATGAAGAGCGGTGAGCAGTCCTCGAACATCTTTTACAGCACGGTCTACCTGATCTGTGTAAGCCATACATTGAGTATAATTTGCCAGTTCATTTTTTTCAGGAACCATATCCCAATAGCCATGGAGTGATACCCATTTTAAGTAAGAACCACAGTTTTTGAGTAAATTTAGTGTCCAATCAATATCAGAAAGTGCTGCTGCTGATAATTCGACAGTCGGAGATACATGAAGAATCATTTTTGCTGCTTCTTTGACCAAACGCCACCATTCATCGGAACTTTTAGCACCAATTTCCCAATTTCCATAGTTTTCGTTTCCGATACTCCAATATTTGACGTTATAAGGTTTTTCATGACCATTTGCGATTCGCCATTTTGCGTATTTTCCTTCTGTTTCCAGATTGCAGTATTCTACCCAGTCGCTCATCTCCTCCGCTGTTCCAGTGCCTGCATTTGTGCAAATATATGGTTCGCAACCAATCTTTCTGCACATTTTAATATATTCATCTGTCCCAAAAGTGTTGGGATCTTCGACACGCCATGCTTTATCGAAAAATGGCTGTCTGTTTTTTCCTACAGCGTCCTTCCAATGATATGAAGATACAAAACAGCCACCTGGCCATCGAAGAATCGGAACTTTGATCTTTTTCATTGCGTCGATAATATCAGTTCGAAAGCCATCCTCATCGGATAATGAATTTTCTGGATCATAAATACCATCGTAAATTTGACGATGAAAATGCTCAATAAAATGACCATACAGCATTGGATTGCGTTGTCCTACAAGTCTCTTTGGATTTACGTGAAGTTTCAAATTTGAGTACCTCCTAATTTCAATTATTGTGATTGCCTAAAAGCTTTTATTGCTTTTGAGTATACGCAAGTTTGAATTGTTTTTATACTATTTTAACGATATTTTTGATACTGTGCCGTCAGATTAGAAAGTATATATCACTTGACAAAGAATTAACAATTTGCTATACTACGATACAAGTAAAGGGGAGTAGCTGGTACCCGGGTATAATATCAGGCGTCAGGACGATCAGAAGATCCGCAGATATGAATAGCAAGACTTTTACTGCATGTGTGTATTTGCCATGCAGTAAGGGTCTTTTTTTATTACCAAACCCTTTATGTCATACATACCAAGGTCCAGAAGAAAAGGAGAAAACAATATGAGCAAAAAGAAAAAAGGAGCGATTGCAGGGGTGGCAGCGGCAGTTGTCATTGTCTGTGCAGCTGGTGCAGGAAATGCGACTTATACGATTAATGAACAGGAGCAGGCAGTTGTGACGACATTTGGTGTCAGCCATGCAGTTACTGATCCGGGACTTCATTTTAAGATTCCATTTGTGCAGCATGTAACGAAGGTGAACACGACGATTCAGAGTCTGCGTATCGGTTACGACAATAACAATGATGTGGTTGCAGATGAATCTATTATGATTACATCTGATTTTAATTTCGTTGATGTGGACTTTTATCTTGAGTATCGTGTATCTGATCCGGTAAAGGCCGTATATGCATCGAAAGATCCAGATCTTATTTTGCAGAACATTGCGCAAAGCTGTATTCGCGCCGCAATCAGCAATTATGATGTAGATTCTGTTTTGACAACAGGAAAGGGCGAGATTCAGTCAAGAATTAAGGAAATGATTACTGAGCAGCTTGACCTTTATAATGTTGGTCTGCAGCTTGTGAATATTTCCATTCAGGATTCAGAGCCGCCGACAGCAGAAGTCATGGAGGCATTTAAGGCAGTTGAGACGGCAAAGCAGGGAAAAGAAACAAGCATAAACAATGCAAATAAGTATCGAAATGAAAAGCTGCCAATAGCGGAGGCCGATGCCGATCAGATTTTACAGGAAGCAGAAGCAACAAAGCAGGAGCGAATCAATGAGGCAAATGCGCAGGTAGCTATGTTTAATGCTAAGTTTGAGGAATATGAGAAAAATCCAGAAGTTACTAAAAAGAGAATGTTCTACGAGGCAATGGAGGGTATCCTGCCGCAGCTTCGCGTGATTATTGATGGAACAGATTCCACGACAACAATGCTTCATGAGCAATTAAATTCTGTGAGCGAACAAAACGTACAGAGCAGTGCGTCTCCAGCAGACAGCAGCTCAACAAGTAAGTAAAAAAGAGAGGAAACGTTACATGAAAAAGACAACAAAACGAATTGTAATAGGAGTCGCAGCTTTTGTGGCAGTCATTTGCGGGCTGTCATCACTTGTAGTGACAAAGGAAAATGAATATACATTAATTATGAGATTTGGAAAAATTAACAGTATTAAAACAGAGGCTGGATTAAGCTTCAAGGTTCCGTTTTTAGACAGCGAACAGACACTTCCAAAGGAAATTCTTTTGTATGATATGGCAGCGTCGGATGTCATCACAAAGGATAAGAAAACAATGATTGCAGACAGCTATGTATTATGGCAGATCAGTGATCCTATATTGTTTTCAAAGACATTAAATCGTTCTGTAAGTAACGCTGAAGGCCGTATTGATGCTGCTGTATTTAACGCAACAAAAAATGCAATCAGCACCCTGACGCAAAATGAAGTCATTGCTGCAAGAGACGGCGAATTAAAGGAACTTATTATGAGCAAGGTCGGAAATTCAATGGACTCCTATGGCGTAAAGATTTTAATGGCAGAGATCAAACAGCTTGATCTGCCAGAGGACAACAAGGCAGCCGTATACGAGCGTATGATTTCAGAGCGTAATCAGATCGCTGCAAGCTATCAGGCAGAAGGTGATTCAGAGGCAAAGAAAATCAGAAACAGCACAGACAAAGAGATTTCAATTATGCTTTCAGATGCAAAGGCAGAGGCAGCAAACACAATAGCAGAGGGCGAAAGCGAGTACATGCGTATTTTAGGAGATGCGTATAACACGCCAGAGCGAGCAGAGTTTTATGAATTTGACCGTGCATTAGAGGCAGCAAAGACAGCCATGAGCGGAAGCGATAAGACATTGATTCTTCCAAAGGATTCACCACTTGCATCAATCTTTATGGGAGAGGAAAATTAAAATTGAGAAAGTAAAAAGATAAAATTCGGGCGGCGTAAAGCTGCCCGTTTTTGTATTGCCGAGTTATTCAAAATTTGATAAAATAAAATTACATGGCAAAATATGATAAAAAAACAAAAGAGCATAGCTGTAAGATCGAGCTTTACAGTAAGTGGAGAAATCAATGAAAACAACAACTAAGGATTTAACAAAAGGAACAATATGGAAGCAGCTAATTGCATTTGCAATACCGCTGATATGGGGAAATTTATTTCAGCTGACATACAACATGGTAGATTCGATTGTGGTGGGGCAGTTTGCCGGGCAGGATGCTCTTGCGGCGGTAGGTACCTCAGACCCAGTCATGAATTTACTGATTCTTGGTGTCACAGGACTATGTATTGGTGCATCCGTAATTATGAGTAATTGCTTTGGTGCAGGAAAAACGGAAGAATTAAAGCACGAGGTAGGAATGACACTTCTTCTTGTGATGGGGTTGTCAGCAATCATTCTTTTGGGAGGCTTGATTGCCTCAGAGGGAATCTTAAAACTGATGCAGACACCGACTGATATATTACCGCTTGCAGAAAGTTATCTTCATATTATCTTTATTGGAATGCCATTTACTTGTCTTTATAATATTTATGCGGCATCGCTTCGAAGTGTCGGAGATGCAAAAACGCCAGTCTATTTTCTGGTACTTGCCTCTGTCTTAAACGGTGCTTTAGATGTGCTGTTTGTAGCAGGGCTTCATATGGGTGTGGCTGGTGCAGGTATGGCAACGGTGATTGCAGAGGCAGTGTCAGCTGTGCTTTGCGTAGTTTATGTTTATTTTCGCGTACCGATTCTTCATCTAAAGAGAGAACATTTTAAGCCAAACAAACGATTGATATGGATGACAGTACAATATGGTGGTATGTCATCACTTCAGCAGTGCAGTCAGCCACTTGGAAAGCTTTTGATTCAGGGCGCGATCAATACGCTTGGTGTTGGTGCAATGGCAGCATTTAATGCAGTCGGCAAGATAGAAGATTTTGCACTTGTACCAGGAAGAAGTATTTCAAATGCAATGATGACATTTACAGCACAAAATGATGGCGCAAAAAAGCCAAAGCGAATTAAGGATGGTTTTCGAAGCGGTATTATGCTAGAGATTTGTTATGCTGTATTTATATGTGCAGTGCTTCTTTTATTTGACAAGCAACTGATTGGATTGTTTGGAGATTCTAAACAGATGCTTTTAGAGGGAAGCCGCTACTTCGCAGTAATGGCATTTTTCTATTGGCTGCCAGGTGTTACAAACGCCCATCAGGGATTTTTGCGCGGTGTCGGAAAAATGAAGATGACGCTTTATGGAACACTCACACAGATTACATTTCGCGTCATTTTTACATTTTTACTTGTACCGAGAATTGGTCTTGTAGGTGTCGGCTTTGCGTGTGTTGCAGGATGGATTGTTATGCTTGGATGGCAGGCACCGTATTGTATTTATATTAGAAAGAAAATGATACATACAGTCAACAAAATGAATGCAAATCAATGAGATTCTGCTTTTTGTGATACACGATATTCTCTTGGCGACTGCATACAATATCGCCTAAAGATTTTTTCAAAATAGCTGACATTTTCAAACCCAACCATTAATGCAATTTCGGTGATGGGAAGCAGGCTAGAGCGAAGAAATTCCTGTGCCTTTTGGACTCGCTGAATATGCAAGTATTCACGGATTGTAAAGCCTGTAACCTGCTTAAAAATGCGCGTTAAATAAAATTTATTTGTAAAAAAGCGTGATGCAAGCTCATCAAGTGAGCTGCTTTCTTGATAATGATCCGCCAGATAACCGGCAACACGGTTGACTGTGCGGATCTTTTCAGTTTCTGAACCGATTAGGTTTTTGGCAGAAATATGTGCAGCATTGCCTTCAGATTTAATGCGGAAAGAAAATAATAAAATTTCACGAAGCAGATATTCAATCATTTCCTCGAAGGCTTCCCTTTTTTGGAAAGCTTCCTGTTTTATTGCGTCGAGCTTTGCGTTTAAGAAAACTTGTTGTGTAGCAGTTAGTGTAATAATACTCATCTCATCTGTAAAGAGTGAGCATAGGCGTCCGCCTGCCATTTCTGTAAACCATTGCTCCATGACTGTCTCTTCAATCTCAATTAAGAAACGGCGATGGAAATGCTGTTCTGCAGGAGAGGTTTTGTGAATCCTGTTTTTGGCAATGAAGACAAGACTTCCAGGCTGAACAAAGAAAATATTGCGGTCAATGAAATGATAGCGGTTGCCTTCTAAAAGATAGTAAATTTCATAAGTGGAATGGTAGTGGCGGTATTTCATATCGAAAGAGCCGCTGCGCGTTGCCTCCTCAAGCTGAAAACGGTCTGTTTTTAAGTCAAAGCAAATTCCGTAGGGAGATGGAGGAAGGACAGTAACGGTATCAGATGCATTCTGTTTTTCAGACATAATAAAAGATCCTTTCTGATTCTATTTGTTGTAAGTTACGTATTAGGTCAATATTGTTGTATTTTGACAATAAAAAGCCAAAAAACAGCAAGAAAAAAATCAAAGATATTCTTATAATAGCAAGTACAACAAGAGTTGACAAGAGAAAAAAAGAAAGGCAGGAAAAACTATGACTTACAAGGATAATGCGGTAAAGGATCTGCGCATCGCCTATATTGGAGGCGGCTCACGAGGATGGGCATGGACATTTATGCGCGATTTGGCATTAGAACCAGCACTTGGCGGAACAATCGTTTTGTACGATATTGACAAGGAAGCGGCAAAGGCAAATGAGATTATCGGAAATGGCATATCCGAAAGAGAAGAGGCAGTAGGCAAGTGGAAGTATATTGTGGCGGATACACTAAAAGAGGCACTGACAGGCAGTGATTTTGTTGTGATTTCAATTCTTCCAGGTACATTTGATGAGATGGAGTCTGATGTGCATGAGCCAGAAAAATATGGTATCTATCAGTCTGTCGGTGATACAGCAGGTCCTGGCGGAATGGTACGTGCACTGCGAACAATACCTATGTTTGTTACAATCGCAGAGGCAATTCGCGATTATGCGCCACAGGCATGGGTTATCAATTATACTAACCCGATGTCATTATGTGTAAAGACATTATACCACGTATTTCCGCAGATCAAAGCATTTGGTTGCTGCCATGAAGTATTTGGAACACAAAAACTTCTGGCACAAATTGCAGAGCGTGAGCTTGGCATTGCTGATATCAAACGAGATGAAGTTATAGTAAATGTACTTGGCCTTAATCATTTTACATGGTTTGATAGTGCATCCTATAAAGGAATTGATTTGTTCCCAGTATATCGCAGCTTTATAGAAAAGCACTTTGAGGAAGGTTTTGAGGAGAAAGATAAAAATTGGATGAACTCAACATTTTCCTGTGCACATCGCGTAAAATTTGATTTGTTCAAGAAATATGGCTGGATTGCAGCAGCAGGAGATCGTCATCTGGCAGAGTTTGTGCCTCCGATTTATTTAAAAGATCCAGAAACTGTCGCTTCATGGAAGTTTGGTTTGACAACTGTTGCATGGAGAAAAGAAGATTTAAAGAAGCGTCTTGAAAAAAGTAAAAAGCTTGTATCTGGTGAGGAAAAGGTTGAATTAATTCCATCAGGCGAGGAAGGTATTTTATTAATCAAGGCACTGTGCGGACTGACACGCATGATCAGCAATGTCAATATTCCAAATACTGCAGGTCAAATTCCAAATCTTCCAGCATCTGCAGTAGTAGAGACAAATGCCGTATTTTCAAGAGATAGCATCGCACCTATATTTGCAGGAAATCTGACAGAAGATATCAGACAGCTGATGCTTCCGCACGTTATGAACCACGAGGATGTCTTAAAGGCTGCACTTACATGTGATTACGATATTATGCTTCGTGCATTTCGCCGTGATCCGCTTGTTACCTGCAGCAAAGATGATGCTGACAAGCTGCTTCGCACGATGATTGCAAACACAAAGAAATATCTGCCGGATGGCTGGAATTAACGTTACAGTTTACGGATAAGCCAATATTGAGGCAAGCCCGAAGGTGAATGGCTAAAATTTGTGATTGACTTTCCTTCGGTGTATATGGTATAGTATTCTGCGTTAACAAATTAGTTAGCAAAAAAACAAAATAATATTCCGTGAGGGAGTAGTTCGCGATAATCGTGGTTTGTCAACAACCCCGGCTTTTGCCTGGCAAATCTTAAAGAATGAGACTCATGTATGCGTTTTTTTAGTGTACGCATACATGGGTCTTTTTTAATTGTTAATAGTGGATCCTGCGGAATAAAAAAGGAGGAAATGATGGGTGATTTCATCAACAGTGCACCGCTTTTCGTTGTAATTCTGCTTCTTGTAGTAGGATTTGCACTTTTGGTAAAAGGAGCGGATTTTTTTGTGGAGGGAAGCTCAAGCGTAGCAAAGAAGCTAGCAGTGCCGTCCATTATTATCGGATTAACAATTGTAGCAATGGGAACATCACTTCCTGAAACAGCTGTCAGTGTAACTGCATCTTTAGTAGATAACAATACACTTGCCATCAGTAATGTAGTCGGATCAAATATTTTCAATTTGATGTTTGTTATCGGTGTCTGTTCTATTCTTTCTACAATTTATGTGCAAAGAGAGACAGTAACGCGCGATATTCCGTTTTCAATTATCTGTGCATTATTGCTGCTTGGTCTTGGAATGATTGCAGTCGGTGATGCATCTGGCATGACACTTGGCCATTTTGATGGAATCCTTTTTCTTATCCTTTTCGCAGGCTATATTGGACTGATGATAAAAAGTGCGATGAAGGCAAGAGCAGAGGGAAAAGAAGTCGAAGCAAATGACGAATTTGACGCAGAAGAGTTAAAGGTAATGTCATATCCTAAGAGCATCATTTATATCGTTGGCGGTGCAATTGCAATTGCAATTGGCGGAGATTTGACTGTAGATACGGCAAGCCGCATTGCAATTGATCTTGGAATGAGTCAGACGCTTGTAGGACTTACTATTGTTTCTATTGGAACATCACTTCCAGAGCTGGTTACATCTGTTGTAGCAGCGCGCAAAAACGAGGTTGATATGGCAGTAGGAAATGCAGTCGGATCAAATATATTTAATATTTTAATGGTCCTTGGAATTGCATCGGCAATCAATCCAGTCAGCCTGATTCGCGAAAATGTGATTGATATTATCATTTTAGTAGTATTCTCAGTTGTTGTATGGATTTTTGCAGCGACAAAGAAAAAGATCAGCAGAAAAGAAGGAATCGCAATGGTAGCAATGTATTTAGTTTATGCGGTTTATATCATTCTTCGATAAATGTAAAAGACAGAGCCGGTATCAATCTATGATTGTCGGTTCTGTCTTTTTCTTGTGCAATAGGTAAAAAAAGAAATGAATCATGAACAGTATCGGAAAGTGCGGTCAGTAAAAATTCTTGCAAAAATTAATCCGAGAGGAAGAGCAATTATAATCATAATCGCTGCAGCACCCCATGAAAATGCATCGACTAGAGACATGGTTCCCAAATTGTAAAAAGCACGATATAAGTAAAGCCCAGGAACCATGATGACAATGGAAGGAACGGTCAGTGATATACGAGGATAACCATTGTAGTTTTTGATAAGAGAAGCAAGCAGCCCGGCTGTTAAAGCACCTATGAAAGCGGCAGCGGTAGTTGGCATGCCAGTCAGATCAACAAGTTCAAGACGAAGAGTGTTAGAGAGTGCACCCATTACAGCAGCGATAGCAGCCATTTTAACGGGGCTGTTAAACATTATGGAAAACCCAAAAACACCGCAAAAGCTTGTGAGTAATCGTAAAATTAAAAGAAGTATTGGGTCAAGATTAAGAGATGTAAAATTTAACGGCTGCAGGTGCAGCAGCAATGCCATAATCCATGCAGTCATCGTAGCAACTAGTACAATGATAATCGAATAGCTTAGTCGTTCAAGACCAGAGCGCAAATCTAATTTTGAAAGGTCAATTCCACTTGTAATAAACGGAAAACCTGGAATGATAAATAAAATTGAGCAAATATAACCGGCTTCATGGAGTGCAGAGACGTGGAAAAGAATCTCCGCAAGCTTTAACAGTATACTGTAAAGCAGACAAGAGCAGGAAATGGATACAGCTATATTTAAGAAAAGTGTGAAGTTATGTTTAATCAACTTTGTTCGGATCACATTTCCAATGCCTGCACAGAGAAAGGCGAGAATCATTTCCACAGGTCCACCGCCAAGAAGAAAAGTGAATGCGCAGCATGCAAGAGCTGCTGCCAGTCCGAGCTTAACTGGAGAGTAGATTGCATGAATTCGTTCAATTTCATCAAGACGCTTGTGAATTTCTTCGCCAGTTAAGTGAACCTCTTCTTTTGGAAAGCTGTCAACGAATTGTTCCATTCGATAAAGCTTTGAAGTATTGACACCTGTGTTGGCAATGCTTAAAGACTGCGATACACAATCCTTTCCATCAAAGCAGTTAAATTCAATCGACATTAATCCGACATCGACCGTACAAGTTACACCAAGACTTTTTGAAAGCCTGTTCATGGAAGTACGAACGCGCCAAGCACCAGTTCCGCAGGATAGCATAATTAGTCCAACGCGGCCAATGACAGATGCCTTTTCAATAAGTCCGGCTTGGTTGATCAAAATATTGCCATTATTTTGCGTGTAATCATGCCATGGAATTTCCATGTGGTTTTTTTCCATGATATCAGTAAAATTAGTTTGCTGCATAAATGATTTCCTCGGCTCTTTGAACGTGTTTTTCCAGATGCTTTAAGAAGTGTGAATTTGGAAGGAAAATACCAAGTTCATCATAGCGTTTGTCATGTTCAGTAAGCGTGTCCTGTCCATAAAAGACAAATGCCATTGGGAGTTCTTTTTCCAGATCAGTCATTAAATCCCAGACAGCACAGTAAGCCTGAGCTTCTGTTTCCTGCTGCTTTACAGTGTCAGGAAGCTCACGAATTAAAAGAATGCCTGTATGCTCTTGAAGAACAATCTGCGTTGATGCGCTTATTTCCGGGTCATACGAATGTGTGTAGCAGTAAGCTTTTGCCAGATAGAGATTTTTCTTATTTGGGAGAGTGTTATAAACTTCACGAAAATGTTCATATTCTTTTTGGTGGAATGCTTTTTTATATTCAGGGAGCAGGTTGCCATTGTCATCTGTCATTATTACTGGATTTTGTTTGCCATCTGCGTTAAAGCGAAATGGGATTAAATAGGAATTCCTTAAAAGGTCAAACAGTGAATGCTGACAAATTGCCATTAGAAAAGCTGACAGATCTCTGTTGTCATATGCGTTGAATAATGCTTGCGTAAAATCGTGTGCAGAGAGTGGTGTAGCCTCATCTTCACTGCAAAAAAGGTATTTACAGAAAGTTTCCTGAAGCTTTTCACAGGCCCAGGGATCTGATAAAATCTTTTTAAATAATGCTTCTGATTTTTCTTCTCTTGGAAAAATTGTTTTTTCTGCCATTTCTGATACAGTCCTTTCTTTTTTATTTCGGCTACATTATACTCTTAGAAAAATAGAAAGTAAAGATTAAAAACTGTACAATATTTATAATTAAAAAGTATAAAAATAATGTTAAATAATGAGAAAAGTCAAAAAAGAACCATGATAAAATTGCCTTGATCAATCATGGTTCTTTCAAAAAATTAATAAACAACTGTTCCAAATGGCATCAGAGCAAGCTTTGCCATTTTAAAATGCTGCAGACCAAACGGAATACCGATTATGGTGATACACATGATGCAGCCCCATAACAGAGAGTGCAGTGCAATCGGGATACCAAAGAAAATGGCCCAGATGATATTTAGTAAAAAGCTTCCAAGTCCACCACCGTATGTAACATCCTTTCCAAACGGAAAAAGTGCCAGTCCAGCTAACTTAAAGCATTGCATGCCAACCGGGATTCCCACAATGGTGATGCACCAGATACATCCGGCAATTAAATATCCTAGTGCACTGACAAGACCTCCGCAGAGCATCCATATAATATTTCCAAGGCAACCCATAAAATTTTCCTTCCTTTCTTACACTAATTTAAGAAGAGAATACACATTTTTTGTGAGAAAGTCAAGATTATCTGCTGTTAGAGGCACCACTTACAATATGATAATATGCATTTGATGTGATGCGGTACACAATTGTGTAGAAGAGCGCAAATGCTCCAAAGCTGATTAACGTAACGATTGTATATAGATGCAGATTTGTTAAATTAAACAGCAGCAGTATTTTTCTAATCATCGGGAAGGCAAAAATCAGATGAATGCCGGCACCGACAAGTGGAAGGAAAAATACAGTCAAAAGCTGGGAGTTGATACTCTTTTTAATTTCGCGCTTTGTCATGCCTACTTTTTGCATAATATCAAAACGTGCCTGATCTTCATAGCCTTCTGAAATCTGCTTGTAATAGATAATCAAAACAGCGGCAATTAAGAAAACAATGCTTAAAACGATTGCCAGATAAAATAAGCTTCCAAAGTCTGCTAAAAACTCTTCATAATTAGCAGCACGGCTTTCAAACTGGCAGCGCATAATTCCTGTGTTTTGTTTATAGCTTTGTGTGAAAAAATCAGAGATAGTGGATGAAAGATCATTTGCCAGCAAAATCTGATCATCACGATTTAAGTTGGTATCAAAGTTATAGTGCCAATAAAAGTAAACAGACTTTTCATTACCAGGCAATGCTGCAATGGCATCAACTGCCGCATGAATGTCTGGAACGATTAAGACAAATATAGTAGAAATATTTGCCATTGAGTTGCCGTCAGGTCTAAATTTGTCAATTTGCTTTTTGATTGTGTATGTCATGCCATGCTCAAAGGAAATAGTGCTTTCATTATAAGCAGAGTCCCGAGTTGAAAAAAGCAGCGCTTCATCAGATGCAAGAGTTTCATTTGTGCCCATCATTTTGTTGTAATCCGAAAGAGGAACGAAGTAAAACATTGTGCCTTCAAGGTAATTTGCTGTTTCAGAATGGCTGTCAAACTTGGCATCGCATACAAAGTCATTATCAATTAAATAGCCGTAAAAACAGGCAGACCGATAATCGGAAACATTGGATTGTGTGCATTCATATTTATCCATCGCATCAGATGCAAGCTTGAGAATTGATGCTGTATTTTCATCAGACATCATATCGAAGGAATCATAAGAAACAGTCGTATTAAATTGATACGGATAGCGATTAGATAATACATCATCCATACCAAAGTATAAGCTTACAGTAGTGGACAGCATAACAAGAACCATTGTAGCAAGGATACAGATGGAAGCCAGTCCAGCGCCATTTCTTTTCATTCTGTAAGCCATAGAAGAAATTGACACAAAATGATTTGCCTTGTAATAGTAGCGCTTATTTTTTTGAAGCAGCCTGCAGAATAAAACAGAGCTAGCGATCATGATAAGGTAGGTGCCAACGATTACGAGAATAACTGCTATAAAAAACATGCCAAGTGCTGATACAGGATCTGCAACTGTTACAGCAAGATAATAGGCAGCAGCTAAACAAATCATACCTAGAAGACCTAAAAGGATATTTCCCTTTGGCGGTTTTTCACCGACAGATTCACTTTTGACAAGTGTAATAGCATTTGAAAAATGAACCTGACGAAGTGTATTAAAAAACAGTAAAATAAAAATGCAGCCAAATACAGTTAGTGTAAATAAAATGGAGTCTGGTGAAATATGCATGGAATAAATAATCTGAGCGTGTGTCAGACGAGCCATGGCAAGTTCAGCGAGCTTCGAAAATAAAATGCCAAAACCTATGCCGAGAACAAGAGAAATCACTGCTGTCAAAAGTGTTTCCCAAAATAAAATGCGTGCAATATTTAGTTTTCCCATGCCAAGAATGTGATACAGACCAAATTCCTTTTTTCGTCTTCGGATTAAAAAGGAGTTTGTGTAAAACAGAAAAATACAGGAAAAAATACCTACTACAATGCTGCCCAAATTAAGCGTAGAGCGCATGATCTGGCCGCCATTCATAGATGCAATTGTATCACTGTAGTGCAGATAAGAAATGATATAAAACATCATCACCATTCCAATACAGGTGCAAATAAATGGAACATACATCCTGCGATTTTTCCGGATGCCATCGAAGGCAAGCTTCGGATAAAATCCTGTTTTCATCGGCGATCACCTCCTGTTGCAAGAAGTGTCAGTGTATCAGAAATTTTTTGATACAGCTGTTCATCAGTATCATTTCCACGGTAAATTTGGTGGAAAACCTCACCGTCTCGGATAAATAAAACACGTCCGGCAGTGCTGGCTGCCTTGACAGAATGCGTTACCATTACAATTGTTTGCCCGGTGCGGTTAATCTCTGAAAATAAACTAAGCAGCTCATCAGATGCCTTTGAATCGAGTGCACCAGTTGGTTCATCAGCCAAAATAAGCTTAGGATTTGTAATTAATGCGCGAGCAGCTGCGGCACGCTGTTTTTGCCCGCCTGAAACCTCATATGGATATTTTTTAAGTAATGCGCTGATACCAAGACGCTCTGCGATTGGCACCAAACGATCATGCATTTTTTTGTAAGGCATTCCGGCAAGTACAAGTGGAAGATAAATATTGTCCTCAAGTGTGAAGGTGTCTAACAGATTAAAATCCTGAAATACAAAGCCGAGATTGTCACGGCGAAATGCTGAGATTTGAGATTCCTTCAATTTTGACAGATTATTGCCATCTAAAATTACATTGCCTTCAGTTGGTTTATCTAAAGCAGCAAGGATATTTAAAAGTGTTGTTTTGCCTGAACCAGATTCGCCCATAATAGCAACATACTCGCCCTGCTCTACACTGAAATTTACATTCTTCAGTGCCTCAACCTTATTGCCGCCGAAGCGGGTGGAATATATTTTTTTCAATCCATTTACTTCAAGTATTGTCATGGTATTAAGTACCTCCTGTAATTCTTTCTTACAAGGCATAGTATAACAAAACGGAAAATGCATTGCCATTGAATTGGCTTACATTTTCCGCCCCAAAACTTACAGTAGTGTAAGAAATAAAGATTTTTGCTTTATTCAGCTTTTAGTGGATACTGATCAAGAGAAAGATATACGCAGGTTCCATTGTCTACCTCAGAGGTGATAGAAATGCCGATACCAAGATTTTTACAAATTCGTTTGCATAAGTAGAGTCCCAGACCACTTGCCTTTTTGTCAGTGCGTCCATTGCAGCCCGTATATCCTTTTTCAAAAACGCGTGGAAGATCCTGAGGTGCAATGCCGATACCAGTATCTTTTATGCACAGCACCTTTGGCTGCGAAAAGAAGATCGAAATCGTTCCAGCTCGTGTGTATTTGAGCGCATTTGAAAGAAGTTGTTCAATGACAAAACAAAACCATTTGTCATCAGTAATCATTTGTAGTGTTCCGTTTTCATCACTTGGAGGTGTGTACGAAAGGCTAAGCTTTCTATTAATAAATTCAGATGAAAAGCGTCGAATTGATTGACGAAGCAGTGGATCAAGCTCGTGCATCTTAAATACATAATCACTTGAATCCGAATCAAGACGAAGAAATGCTAACACCATCTCTACATACTGTTCAATGTGCGACAAGTCACAGGAAAGCTTGCGCGCTAGCGGTGAATCCTCATTTTGAAGCGTCAGGCGCATGGAAGAGATTGGTGTCTTGATCTGATGAACCCACACCGTGTAATAATCAATCATATCGGTAAGGCGAGTGGACTGTGCTGTTTTCAGCTCCAATATTTGCTCGGCAAGACCAGATAGCAAGAGCTGATAATCTGTGTTTTCAATCGAGTCTGATAGTGGAAGCGCACGAATCATATCAACTGAAAGCTCCGTTAGATTGGAAAGTTCCATCAGCCTTGTGTGTAATGTCTTTGTCTTTGAAAAATCCCATATGAAAAAGAAAAGCCCAAAACAGACACACAGAAGTGTTGGATAAGTCAACGCTTCCAATGGAAAGTTATAAAAGAAAAAGGTGATGGCAAAGGTAATGGAAAACAGCAAAAATAGCAGAATGTATTTAAGTTGCTGCTTTAAATAAGAAAAAAATAGTGACATCGTAAATTCCTCAACTTTCAATCAGGTATCCGACACCAAATTTTGTAGTGATAAAATGTGTCAGTCCTGCACTATCTAGCTTTTTTCGAAGACGATTTATATTAACTGTCAGCGTATTTTCATCCACAAATTGATCTGTCTCCCAGAGGCGTTCCATTAACTTTTCACGGCTGATAACTTTTCCTTTTTGTTCCATCAGACAGGACAAAATGCGATATTCATTTTTAGTTAAAGGGATATCTTCGCCGTTAAAACTTAGCGTGTGATCATTTAAATCTAACAGTGCGCCGCGGTGTGCAAGCACATTGGAGGTTGGCGCAAAATCATAGCTTCTGCGAAGAAGTGCCTGTATTTTTGCAAGTAAAACATTTAAATCAAATGGCTTTGCAACAAAATCATCGGCACCGAGATTCATAGCCATAATGATATTCATGTTGTCGGCGGCAGAAGAGATAAAAATAATTGGCACACGTGAAAATTTTCTAATCTCGCTGCACCAGTGGTAGCCATTAAAAAATGGAAGTGTGATGTCGAGCAAAATGATATGCGGAGAAAATGAAGTAACTTCACCAGTGACATCACGAAAATTTTCAACGATGCGAACATCAAAATTCCACATAGATGCCTGAGTCTGAATAGCCTGTGCGATGCCTAAATCATCCTCGACAATTAATAGCTTGTATACTGGATTATCCATTGAATTATTTTGTCCTTTCTTAGTTTTATTTTAATTTTTATTCTATCATTCGCTTTAAGCTTTGGCAAGAACCTTGCCAGAACCTTAAAAATTTGCTATGATGACACTACACAAAGTGGGAAAAAGAACGACAAATGTTAGCAAAAAGTCTGTTTAAAATAAAGAAAGAGAGGCATTAAAATATGGAAGCAGCAATGAGAAGCGAGGAAGAGATGATGCATCTGATTTTGCAGGTTGCTAAAGATGATGAGCGTGTGCGTGCCGTTTATCTGAATGGTTCAAGAACTAATCCTAATGCACCGAAGGATCGTTTTCAGGATTATGATGTGGTATATGTTGTGACTGATACGAAGCCCTATTATGAAAATCATGATTGGATCAATCATTTTGGAAATGTTCTTTATATGCAAATGCCAGAATACATGGATTTGCTGTTAGAAAAAGAGTATACACCGCAGGATACATTCGGCTGGCTTGCTATCTTTACAGATGGAAATCGTCTTGACATTCATGTGAGTTCATTTGACTATGCTGATAAGGATATTCGTGCTGACAGGTTGTGTCGTGTGCTGTTAGATAAGGATGGACGATATTGTGATATTCCAGAGGAGACGGATGCTGATCATTACGTAAAAAAGCCAACCGCAGATAAATATAGCTGTGAATGCAATGAGTTTTATTGGTGCTTAAATAATATCGGAAAAGGTCTTGCTCGCGGTGAGCTAACTTATGCGATGGACATGCTTTATGATGTTGTGCGTCCGTGCCTTAGTGTAATGCTTGGCTGGAAGATTGGTGCAGAGAACGATTGGTCTGTCAGCGTAGGAAAATCAGATAAATATATGAATCGTTACTTGACACCTGAAATTTGGCATCGCTATTTGGAAACAGTACCATCCTGCGAGTACGAGGCAATAAAGCAAGCAACAGAAACGATGATTGATTTATTCGAGGAGACAGCAAAGGTAGTTGCCGAATATTTGGGAACAACATATAATCAAACAGAAGCCGATGCCGCAAAGGAATATTTTACGTGGGTGTTGGCACAACAAAATTAAGTAAGGATAAAGCAGAATATAATGGAACCATTTTACTATCAACATTTAGAAAAGTCGGAACAGACTGTGTATCATGCAATCAAAACAGGATTAACGGCACTTGAGGATCATTTCCTCGTGCCGTACGCCGATCCTGCGCGAATTAGCATGATCTTCTTTCTGGTACGTCTCGACTGTCCGGAGATTTTTTATGCCGTCACAGTTAAGCTGCGTAAGTGGCCGCAGTCCGACAATCTTGAAATTTTGCCAGAGTATTTATTTGACAAAAAGACAATTCGCCAGCAGCAAAAGGCGATGAGTGCGCGAGTAGAAAAGCTTGCGAGAGCCGTAAGTACAAAGACAGAACTCGAAAAAGAATTATATATTCACGATTTTATCTGTGAAAATATACACTACGATAAACTAAAAAAGCCATATTCGCATGAAATTATTGGTCCACTCGGTCACGGTGTGGGTGTTTGCGAGGGCATTGCAAAGTCGGTTAAAGTTTTGTGCGATGCGCTTGGCGTTTGGTGCATTATCGTAATTTCCGAGGCCAATCCGGAAAAGAAAATTAAATATCGTCATGCGTGGAATATCGTAAAGATCGGAAAGACGTACTATCATCTGGATGCAACCTTTGATTTATCTTTGAGCAAAACGCTGACTCGCCATGATTATTTTAATTTGAGTGATGATGCCATTTTCCGTGATCATGAGCCAATCATGACAGATTATGTTCCATGCACGGATGGCAGTCACTTCTATTACTTAGAAAAGAAACTTTCTTTTACCAAACAGGAAGAAGTCAAAAAGAGAGCAGCGCAGGCCGCCAAAAAGAAAAAGCCATTTTTATTTCATTGGCGTGGCGGTTATCTGACAAGAGAGATTTTGAAGGAACTTCTAATTGGTATAGAAGAGGCAGCAAAGGAAAAGGGCAAACAGGCAAAAGTAAGCTTAAACTGGATGCAGGCAGTGATTTATGCTGAGTTTGAGGATATGGATGCAGCAGTAGTATCTATGCAAAACTCGGAGAATGTGGATGATGTTAATAATGTTGAGATAGAGCAGGCAAATGAAGGAGAATTACTATAAGCTGATGGGTAAATTTTTATAAATTGTCATACAATGATGTCGAATCTTGTCGAAGTATTTCACTTGCCTTTTTGAGGTGATGTATTATACTAGGTATTAGAAAGACATTAAAACAAACTTTTGATTAGAATGCTTTCATGTATTCCCCGCGCAAGCGGGGATGATCCTACGTTTTTGGGACGTATATGCTTTTCTGGTGAGTATTCCCCGCATAAGCGGGGCTTTTTTATTGTTTCAGATAGACAAAACTGCCGCACCTTGTTATACTCAAAATAGCAAATAGATTTTTATTTTTATATGAAAACGCAGGAGGAAAAAAATAATGGGCAACGGAATAAAACCGACTGTCTACAGCCACTTTACACTTGGCGATATGGCGGCATACTACATGCTGGAAAAGGAAGATAGCCAAATCGAGTTGATGCTAGTTCCAGTAAAAAAAGAAAAAGAATTAACAGAAAATCTTGACGCAATGCTCGAAAGCAAATGCTTACACGGAGATAGCCTGATTCAGGTAAAGCTGCTAGATGACATTTATCCGGGTGCATACGGACCGGGTACAAGTATGCGAAACAGCGGGACAGTAGACGAATGCCGCTTTGAAAAGCAGGTACATAAAACCGAAGGTACAAAAGAAATTATCGAGACTTGGCTTGAGGATGGCAGAGGTCATCACTTTGTTCACATACTGACATGGACAAAGGGCGAGTATGCGCTGGGCAGCACAACCACTATAATCAATAATGACGATGCTCCAACTACTCTCGAACTGCTGACAAGCTTTTCTCTTGGCTTAATCTCTCCATTCGAGGAAGCCGATGCATTCGAGTGTCTAAAGCTTCACCGCATTCGCAGCAAGTGGAGTCAGGAAGGCCGCCTTGTTACCGAGTCTGCAGAGGATTTGCAGCTTGAGCCATCATGGGCATACTGGCAGGTAAATTCAGCGCGTTACGGCCAGATCGGTTCCATGCCAGTCAAAGGATATTTTCCATTTGGTGCCGTAGAAGACACAAAGGCAGGCGTTGTATGGGCAGCGCAGTTAGCGATAGAGTGTTCTTGGCAGATGGAGTTTTACCGCAGAGATGATGGCATGGCATTTTCAGGCGGCCTGGCAGACCGTGAGTTTGGACAGTGGATGAAGACCATCCAGCCGGGTGAATCTTTTACTACACCGAAGGCAATTCTTACTGTTTGCTGCAGCGATGAGCGCGCAGGAAGCACAGTAGATTATGCATGTCAGCGACTGACTCAGTATGCACAGAAGTATGTAAATGCAGCACCGGAAAGTGAGCAGCATCTTCCAATATTGTTTAATGAGTATTGCACCACATGGGGATTGCCGTCCCACGAAAATATTAAGGGAATCCTTGAAGCTGTTAAAGGAAAGGGTCTTGAATATTTTGTTGTTGACTGTGGTTGGTTTGTTGAGGAAGGCGTACACTGGAGCCGCAGCATGGGTGACTATGTTCCTTCAGATCGCTTGTTCCCAGAAGGTCTTGGTGCAGTAAGTGAGGATATCCGTAAGGCAGGTATGAAACCAGGTATTTGGTTTGAAATTGATAACGCAGGTTCAAAATCCCACGTTTATTCCGAGCGTGAGGATCTGATGCTTCACCGTGACGGAAAGGTGCTTACGACAAAGGAACGCCGTTTCTTTGATATGAATAACCCGGACGCGATTGCCTACTTAACAGACAAGGTAATAGGTCAGCTCAAAAAATATGATTTTGAGTATATGAAGATGGACTATAACGATACGATTGGCATTGGATGTGATGGTGCGGAATCACTCGGAGAGGGTCTTCGCCGGGACCGTGAGGCATCTGTTAACTTTGTGCGTAAAGTAAAGGAAGAGATTCCGGGAATTATTCTGGAAAACTGTGCATCTGGCGGTCATAAGTTAGAGCCATTGATGATGAGTGAGTGCAGCATGGCATCCTTCTCTGATGCGCACGAGTGCGAGGAAATTCCAGTTATTGCGGCATCCCTTCACAGAAGCATTTTGCCGAGACAGAGCCAGATCTGGGCCGTTATCAGAAAGACTGATTCTGTGAAGCGTATCGGCTACACCGTTGCGAGTACGTTTCTTGGCCGCATGTGCTTCTCTGGTGATGTGACTGAACTGAGCGCAGAGCAGTGGAAGGCAATCGAAGATGGAATGGCATTCTATAAAAAGGCAGCACCAGCAATTCGCGATGGTTATAGTTATATTTACAGCCATAAGGGAAGCAGTGATCGCCATCTGACTGGCTGGCAGGCAGTGATCCGCGTGCAGAGTGAGGAAGGAAAGCTCTATGAAGGAAAGCATGAAAGTGCATTTGTTACAGCGCATATTTTCCATGGCGAAGTTCCAGAAAAGCTTGTGATTGATCTGCCAGAGGGCTGCCCAAACACGATCGCAGAAGTTTATGCACCAACCGCTATTACCGCAAAGGTAGAGGGCAGACAGCTAATCATCACACCATCAGAGGAGATGGAAGCAATTAGTGTGCTGTTAAAATAATTTCAACTATTGATTTGCAAAAGCAAAAAATGATGTGTATAATAAGCTGTAGTAAACAACAGGAGGATAAGAGATCATGAAAGATCAGAATTGCGCATATTGCATGGAGGGTGAGCTAGTTGCTGCTTTCGGAATTAAAATTTGTGAGTTAGAGACTTCAAAGGTATATCTGTTCAAGGAGCAGAGTCATCCAGGAAGAGTCATCGTGGCACATAAAAAGCATGTGAGCGAGATTGTTGAACTGACACCAGAGGAGCGCGCTGCTTACATGGAAGATATTGCAAAGGTGGCACAGGCAATGCATGAGCTGTTCCATCCAGACAAGGTAAATTATGGTGCATACGGTGATACAGGTCATCATCTGCATTTCCATCTTGTTCCAAAATATAAGGATCAGTACGAGTGGGGCGGCGTATTTGCTATGAACCCGGGCGAGAAGAAGCTGACTGATGAAGAGTATGATGAGATGGTAAAGCGTTATCAGGAAAAGCTTGTAGGCGGAGTTAACAATTGATGATGGATGCATTTGAAATGCTGCAGGAGCTTCTGGCACAGGGTCAGTTTGAACTGATCCTGCCAGAAGCTTTTGAAACAGCAAAATTAATGGATAAGCTTCGTCTTGTATATCTGATGAATGATGCAGTGGAAAGTTTTCTTGTCTTTCATCAGGTTAAAATGACTGGAAGCTATCAAAGTGATTATGAGGGTGAATTGGACGCATCCTTGCAGAAAGACGGTGATGGATATGTATTATCCGTATGGCAGGGAGAATGTGTCGTCACGCTCTTTTTTAAACGGCTTGAACTAGAAGTTCATCTGTATGAATATAGTGGAATCGGTCATTTCTGGATGAAAGGCGATGAGGATCTTCGTGTATTAGAATACCAGATTGCAATTCTGCGTGATAAATATCATTATCTTGGTGAGGAGTACTGTACTGAAAAAGAAAGGCAGCTTGCAAGTCTTGCTGATTTTCCACCGCTGAATGCGTGCAGCTATCCGGCAGTGCCAAAGCAGTATCGTGTGGGATCAGAAGATCTAAAAGAAGTTGCACCAGAGGCGATAAAGCTGATGGAAGCCTTTGCTGTGCAGACCCAAGATCGCGAATTGATTCAGCTGCTTAGGCTATATGAATGCTTTCCAAAGCCAGTGATCGCAAAGCAAATTGCGAAGCTCTTAAAAAAGAAAAAACATAAAAAAATCACTCAGCTGATTTCTGAATGTCTAAAGGAAGAAAATAAAAAATATCCGCGCCGAACTTTTTCTAAGGAAGCAGATAAAAATCTGAATCAGCTGCTTAAAAAGGCAGAGGCAGAGAGGCTTGAACTTAATAAAAAAGGCATCCGCGCAGAGGTATTTCGTGAAGAACCGTTTACCATGGCGCAGGATGACCTTGATTTTCATGTTTATTTACTGATTTGGCAAAATGGATGGCACAAAAAGCGAGTGACAGTAGAGGAAATCAAATAGGCTTAATTAATTTTCATCCGTATTATCTTCGTTGGCAAAAAATTGATGCCATTCAGGAATTGGCTCATTTTTTTCAATGGCATTTTCCACAGCGGCATAATAGCGCACTTTTTCACGGATATGAACAAGATCATTTTGAAGTTCCTCAATTTGATTTAAAATATCTTGCTCGTGGTCAATCATCATCTGGCTGATGTCGTGTGCATGATCTTCCATATGCTCTTCATAGAGGTAAAACTGGCGGATTTTAGCAATTGAAAGGCCAGTTCGCTTAAAACACATAATTCCGCCCAAACGGTCAATATGCGACTGATTGTAAATGCGAGCACCAGAAGCGGTGTGGACAACATCTGTCAGAAGACCAAGATCTTCGTAGTAACGAAGCGTCGAAGCAGGCAGCTTGTATAGATTTGAAATCTGTCGGATTGTATAAGTTGGTTGGTCAGTCTTTTTTGCCTCATTTATTATATCATTTGAGTTTGATGAATGCGTCATAAAATGCCTCCTGAGTAATTTATAAAAACACTTGACTTCAAGTTAACTTGAAGTGATAAAGTAAGTGTATCAGAAGATTCAAAAAGAATCAATGCAGAAAGGGAGAAGAAGTATGTATATTGCAGAAAAAACAAGATATGAAAACATGAAGTATAATCGCTGCGGAGCAAGTGGTTTAAAGCTTCCGGCAGTGTCACTTGGCTTATGGCACAATTTTGGTACAAACGGAAATTTTGATACCATGATGGCTATGTGTGAAACTGCATTTGATAATGGTATCACACATTTTGATCTGGCAAATAATTATGGCCCAGTTCCAGGGGCAGCAGAGGAAAATTTCGGACGTATTTTAAAGAAGAGCCTTGGTGCATACCGTGACGAGTTAGTTATTTCAACAAAGGCTGGTTATGATATGTGGGAGGGCCCTTACGGAAACTGGGGCAGCAAGAAATATTTAGTTGCCAGTCTTGATCAGAGCTTAAAGAGAATGGGACTTGACTATGTGGACATTTATTATCATCACAGACCAGATCCAGAGACACCACTTGAAGAGACAGCAAGAGCCCTTGATGGCATTGTAAGAAGCGGAAAAGCTCTTTATGTTGGAATTTCCAATTATAATAAGGAACAGACTATTGAGATTGCAAAGCTCTTTAAAGAGATGGGTACTCCATTTATTATCAATCAGCGCAAGTACTCTATGTTTGATCGTACTATTGAAACTGATGGTTTAAAGGATTATGCATCAAAGAATGGAATCGGAATTATCACATTCTGCCCATTGGCACAGGGTCTTCTGACTGATCGTTATCTACATGGTATTCCGCAGGACAGCCGTATTCGTACTGATGGAAGATTCTTAAAAGAGAACGCAATCACCGAGGAGACATTGGCAAAGATCAACGCATTAAATGAGATTGCAAAGAAACGTGGTGAAAGCCTTGCACAGATGGCACTTGCATGGATTCTTCGCGATGGCGATATCACAAGCGTTCTTATTGGTGCATCAAAGCCAGCTCAGATTTTAGACAACATCGGAATGCTGAATGCTCCTGTATTTACAGAAGAAGAGAGAGCAAAGATCGACGAGATCTGCGGTAAATAAAAAAATAGATCATAAATGACAGCGAAAACCATCAAGACTTGATATTGATATCAACATGTCCTGATGGTTTTTGTTTCTAAATTTTATACTTGACAGAATATACTTCACTGCGGTATAGTAAAGCACAGTAGTGATAACGAGAAGAAGTCTGCTGGAAAGAGGCTGCGGCCCACCGAAGGAGTAACACTCTCAGGTACCTTTTAAGGGAGAAACTGCAGATGGATCGTATCTCTGGAGACATCCGTAAAATCGGAGGCCGAAGGTGCAATTGTGCGTCAGCGCAGGAATCTCTCAGGCAAAAGGACAGAGAAAAAGAGAATAAGTACGTGTATTCTTTTTTAGCCCGTGTTTCCAGAAAAACTGCCAAAAGAAAAAGATGGGAGAAGGAAACATGTGGAGTGCAATTCAAAGTGTTCTGAAGCAAATTGATGATTTTGTCTGGGGTGTGCCGCTAATGGTACTGATTTTGTCAGGTGGACTTTTACTGACTGTCCGTCTTGGACTTTTGCAGGTGCGAAAACTAGGGCTTGCTTTAAAATGGATGGTTCAAAATGAGGAAGAAGGTGAAGGCGAAATCAGCAGTTTCGCTGCACTTTGTACTGCATTAAGTGCAACTATTGGAACTGGAAATATTGTAGGTGTAGCAACGGCTGTATGTGCCGGAGGTCCAGGTGCTCTTTTTTGGATGATTATGGCAGCTTTTCTTGGAATGGCAACAAAATATTCCGAGGGCTTACTGGCTGTAAAATATCGTGTCGTTGATGAGAGTGGTCATAGTCTTGGAGGACCATTTTATTATATCGAAAAAGGAATGGGAAAAAACTGGAAATGGCTTGCTAAGGTATTCGCTTTCTTTGGCGCATGTGTTGGTCTTTTTGGTATCGGAACATTCAGCCAGGTTAATGGTATCTCTAGTGCAGTAGTTGGATTTTTTGATCCAGATAAATCCCTTGCTGTAACAATTCCAGGTCTTGGTACATATTCATGTGTTGTTGTTATTGCATCCCTCGTTCTGACATTTTGCGTTGCTGCTGTTATTATCGGTGGTGTAAAGCGAATCGCAAGCGTCAGCCAGATTGTTGTTCCATTCATGGCGATTATTTATTTTATTTTTGCGTTGGCACTTGTTTTGTTTAACATTAAGGAGGTACCGCAGGCAATTGTTACGATCGTTCAGGCTGCATTTAATCCAAAGGCCGTGACAGGCGGTGTTGTTGGAAGTATGCTCGTTGCGATGCAAAATGGTGTTGCAAGAGGAATTTTCTCAAACGAGGCAGGTCTTGGAAGTGCACCGATTGCAGCAGCTGCAGCACAGACAAAGGAACCAGTACGTCAGGGACTTGTAAGCATGACAGGAACCTTTATTGATACGATTGTAATTTGTACACTTACTGGACTGTCAGTAGTCATCACAGGTGCATGGCAGGTAGAAGGACTTGAGGGCGTTCAGGTAACAACTTATGCATTCCAGAATGGTCTTCCATTTTCTAATCAGTTCTGCGCAGCAGTTTTGATGATCTGTCTTGTATTCTTTGCGTTCACAACGATTCTTGGATGGGATTATTATGGCGAGCGCTGCCTTGAATATCTGACAGGAAAAGACGAAAAGAAGATTAAAATTTATCGTTGGCTGTATATCCTCGCAGTATTTATTGGACCATACATGACAGTAGCAGCTGTATGGACGATTGCAGATATTTTCAATGGCCTTATGGCACTTCCGAACATGATCGCACTTTTTGCATTAAGCGGTGTTGTTGTAAAAGAGACAAAACGTTTCTTTGAGGTCTATGCAGATCAAAAAATGGCAAAGAAAAAATCAAGTGCAAGCATCAAGGATGTAGCAGAAAATTAAAAAATAGAAAATAAAATTTTTGCAACTATTTAGAGCCATCGAGGATGTCGCAGTCTTCGATGGCTCTGTTCGTTTTTCTCATTTTTTTTATCTTTAAATTTTTTATTTTGCTGCATCGTTGTTTGTATGTTATGCAATGTGTTTTTCTTTCCTTGTAAGAATCAAAAATGCAATAACGCAGATGATTACAGACAACAGAGAACCAGTTGCAGTTGCGAGTCCCATAGGAAATAGTGTATTCGAGAACAGCTTTGACGTCAGGTATACACCAGGAACACGTACCAGTGAGATGGCGATAATATTGTGAATGAAGGAAAGAATCGACTTCTGGCATGCACAGAAATAACCGCTGAAGCTAAAGTGAATACCGGCAAACATGCAGTCCCATATGTAGCCGCGAAGATATTGACCTCCTGCGAGAATTACACCATTATCGGTAGTGAACAGACCAACCACTGGCTCTGCGATAAATTGGATGATAATAGCCACAATCAGACCAAACCCAGCCGTGATAAAGATTGCATAGCGAAGTGTAAGTTTGGCACGCTCTGGCTTTCCGGCACCGATGTTTTGAGCACCAAGTGCAGAGACAGTAGAGAGCATCGAGGATGGCACCAAAAACAAGAAGCTGATTACCTTCTCAACAATGCCGACGGCGGCGGAATCGGTCAGACCACGCTTGTTTGCAATGATGGTAATAATAATAAATGCAATCTGAATCAAACCATCCTGGCAGGCGATTGGGATTCCGATCTTTAAGATTGTGCCGCAAACATTGCGCTTCGGGCGAAAATCGGATGGCTTTAATGAGATTCCAGTTTTGCGTTTTACAATTACAAAAAGAGAAACGATAACGCTGATAGCCTGAGAGACAGTTGTACCGAGTGCCGCGCCAGCTGGACCAAAGTGGCATAGTCCAATGAAAATGTAGTCAAGAATGATGTTTGCCACACAGGCAACAGCGATGAAATACATTGGACTTTTTGAGTCACCCATTCCGCGGAAAATGGAACTGATAATGTTGTATGCTGTGATAAAAGGAATGCCGATAAAGCAGATTGTAAGGTAAGCGATAGTGCCAGAAACGGCTTCTTCTGGTACGGACATGATCATGGTAATCGGACGGATTACGCATAACAGTGCGCCAGTCAGGCAGACAGATAAGATCAAAAATAAAGTGACCGTGTTTCCGGTGGCGGTAGCGGCATCATCCTTTTTATTTGCACCGATTGCCTGTGCAATGCTGACTGTTGTGCCCATGGCAAGGCCGACGATCATGACGGTTAGCATGTGCATGACCTGACTTCCGATTGAGACAGCTGTGGTTGCGGCGACACCTTCAAACTGACCGATGATGAAAAGATCTGCCATGCCATAGAGCGTCTGCAAAAAGTAAGAGAACAAATATGGCAGCGAAAAGAAGAGAATATTTTTTAAGACGCTGCCTGTGGTAAGATTTTTTTCTATGAGAAAGCCCCCTTTGTGGTTTGCAAAATGTTTCGCTTTATTATAAACTATATATCCATTGTAGAGTCAAGAAAAATAATAAATATAAAATGATATTTTTGTGGATGCAGCAAGCAAATTTTTGGATTATAATAAAAAGACTGATAGAGCAGATTCATTGCAAATAAAACTGTCAGATTCAAATTTGATAATGAAAATTATAGCGAAACGATAGGAAGGAAACAAATATGCAGAACGAGAACAATAAGAATGAAACTTTAAAAGAATCAAAGACAAGCCCTTGGCTTGATTGGGCAGTAAAATTACAGGCCATTGCTCAGGCAGGTCTTACCTACGGAAAAGATGTTTATGACAGAGAGCGTTATGAGCAGATTCGTGATATTGCCGCAGAGATGATCAGTCTGCATTCAGGCATTTCAAAGGAAAAAGTTGTCGATCTTTTTTGCAGTGAGACAGGATACCAGACACCAAAGTTAGACACGCGCGCCGCAGTATTTCAAGATGGAAAAATTCTTCTTGTAAAAGAAAATAATGGTACATGGTCTCTTCCAGGCGGCTGGGTTGATGTGGATGTATCTGTGCATGACAATATTATTAAAGAGGTCAAAGAAGAATCTGGTCTTGATGTCACTGTCGATACTGTAATTGCTATTCAGGATCGAGAAAAGCATAACCAGCCAGTCTATGCGTGGAAAGTCTGCAAGGTATTTGCTCTTTGCAGTGTTGTAGGTGGATCCTTTGAGGAAAATATTGAAACATCCGAGAGTCGTTATTTTTCTGAAGAGGAAACTTCTAAATTAAAATTAGCAGAAGAAAAGAATAACATAGAGCAGATTCATATGTGCTTTGAGGCAGCACGCACGCCAAACTGGAAGACACAGATTGATTGAACTCCATTCTACTACTGTTTCTGATTGCAAAATATCCTGATTTCGGGTATGCTGTACATAACACAAAGTGCGCGAAATTATGTGTTAATGAATTTTAGAAAGAGGGAAAAAGGAATGGATGAAAAAAAATTAGGACCACTTTTAAGTGACGAACAATTCTTTGGTGAATGTTTGAATCTTGATTATCCGGGAATGGAAGCTGTGAAGGAGGCTGTTGCCGACGAAGATTATAGTCTTGCAAAAAAGAAAATGGCATCTTATATTCGCAAAACATTAGATGCAGATCGTTTCTTTGAGATTCCATATGAGATTCCGGAGAATATCTATAAGCTTCCGGGTGAGAGTGATGCCGAGGCAGCAGAGCGAATCTGCAATCATACGCTTGTGTCTGTTGGCGTCCCTTGTGAGTACGGAAAAGAAAATACAGTTGATTGGGAAGCAAATCCTACATACAATGGCTATAAAGAATGGACATGGCAGTTGAGCCGTCACAATGATATTAAGCTTTTGGCGCATGAATATAATAAGACAAAGAATGAAAAGCTAGCATATGCAGCAGCCGAGTTAATGGATTCATGGATGAAACAGGCAGTGTGCCCAGATGCAGACTGTGCTGGATATAAAACAAAGTGCTGGCGAACTATTGAGTGTGGTATTCGTATGGGTGCAAACTGGCCGTATATTTTATTTACATTTTATAAGACACCAGCATTTACTGATGATATTTTGATCAATTGGTATAAGTCAGTATATGAACATGGTGAGCGTCTTAGCAAAAACCATATGACTGGAAACTGGCTGATCATGGAGATGAATGGTCTGGGTCAGATTGGTATTTTATATCCGCAGTTTAAAAAGTCAGCAAAATGGCTGCAGCAGGCACTTGAAAGTCTCGAGGAGGAGCTTGATCGCCAGATTTACCCGGATGGTTTCCAGTATGAGCTGACGACAAATTATCATGATGTCGTTATCAACAACTATCAGCGTTTTATTGAAGTTGCTTACAAGTTTGGAAAAACAATTCCGGACACACTTCTTGAAAAGTTGTCAAGAGCATGTGAGCTTGATATCAAATTGATGATGCCAGATGGCAAAACACCAGACCTAAACGATGGATGCAGACGTGATGTAAAGGGTTCTTATGAGGTAAGAAAGAGAATCATTCCAAATGATAAGAGAGCAAAATGGATTACAGAAGGTGATGAGACAGGAAAGCCAGAATATACCTCAGCAGCTATGCCATGGTCAGGCTTTGCTGCACTTCGTACCGGTTGGGGACAGGATGATACCTGGGCATTAATGGATGCAGCACCATTTGGAAGAGCGCATCAGCATGAGGATAAGTTGTCAGTTCTTCTTTATACAAATGGAAAGTTTTTGCTGACAGAGGGTGGAAATTATGCTTATGATGAGTCAGAGATGAGAAACTATGTGCTGTCAACAAGATCTCACAATACTGTACGCGTAGATGGACAGGATCAGAACCGCAGAAAGACTTATGCATGGAAGGAAGAGGATATTAAAAAGAAGTCCAATTTAGAGTGGAACTTCTCCAAAAAGTGGGACTATGCAAAGAGTGCTTACGACGAAGGCTATGGTGAAGATCAGGATAAGGCACCTGTTCACGAAAGAGCAATTTATTTTTATCGTGACAAAAATCAGCCGCTTCTAATCACAGTTGACCGTTTGTCAGACACAAAGAGCAGCAGTGAGACTCACAATTGGGATATCTTATGGCATATTGACAGTGAAGTTGAAAAGCAGACAGATAAGTATATCAAGTTTGCAGATGCTGACATTGCATGGTCAAATGGAGAAACTGCAATTATTGCAGGCCAGGAAACACCAGAATGGCAGGGATTCATTGCAACAGGAACAAAGCAGGGTATGTATCGTGCAGTGCCATGTGTTGATACAAAAGTAAATGCAAATGCAGTTCGTATTGTAACAGTGCTCGCACCACATCAGGCAGGTACGCAGTGTAAGCGTCTTGTTGGCGTAAAGGCATCCTCAGACGCAGCCAATATGGATATTACACTTATTTTTGATGATGGCAGTGAATGGGCACTTAACGAAAACACATTGCGCGGCTAAATGTTTGTAACGTAAACAGTGGGTGCGGCGAAGCCCCCTTCGTAAACCTACCGGGTTGCACTCACTATGAATCTGTACACAAAAACACCTATAAAGTAAAAACAGAGTACCAAAACACCAGCAAAATGAGAGGAATCCACCCCGGGTTCCTCTCTTTTATTAAAAAAATCTAAAATAGGTAAAAAAAGGGGACGTAAAACAAAAATAAAGGTGCATAAAAGAAAATGGTATTTTGCTATACTAATTGTAACAAAACACGGAAGCAAAGAAAGGAGAATTAAATGAGCAGGAACAATACAGACAAAAGCTTGCAAAGAAATAAGCAGCCACTTGCTCAAAGAGTGAAAAAAGAGGTACAGCATAGTTGGCCAATGTATATAATGCTTCTTCCAGCAATTATTTTGGCATTGATTTTTTGCTATGCACCAATGGGCGGCTTGATTATGGCATTTCAAAATTATAAGCCGTGGCTTGGTATCACAGGTTCTGAGTTCGTAGGCTTGGATAATTTTAAGCAGATCTTTGAATTTAAAGAATCATATCAGGCAATCATAAACACATTTATTATTGCAGTATCAAAAATGGTACTTGGATTAATTTTCCCGATAATTATTGCACTTTTGTTAAATGAAGTACATAATATGGGTCTCAAAAAAGGCATCCAGACACTTGTTTACTTGCCTCATTTTCTTTCATGGGTAACAGTAGCTGGAATGCTTCGTGATATTCTTGGCATGGATGGTATTGTAAACATGTTTTTGAGCAAGGCATTTGGTATGAATCCAATTTTCTTTTTGGGAAATGCTGGAATGTTTCGCCAGATCGTTGTAATATCCGATCTGTGGAAGGGCTTTGGATTTGGAATGATTGTTTATCTGGCTGCCATTTCCAATATTGATCAGAGCTTATATGAAGCAGCACAGATTGATGGAGCAGGCCGTTGGAAACAGACACTTTATGTGACTATTCCATGTATTCTTCCGATGGTAATCGTTATGGCGACACTTAGTCTTGGAAATGTATTAAATGCTGGATTTGATCAGATTTTTAACCTGTATTCACCGCTTACATATAGTACAGGTGATATTATTGATACATATGTGTATCGCCAGTCGCTAGTTAATGGTCAGTATAGTTTTGGTACAGCAGTTGGATTATTTAAATCGGGTGTCAGCCTATTCTTAACTGCAGTTGCGTACAAGCTGGCATACAAATTTGCTGGTTACCGAATATTCTAAGAAAGGGGGAATGATCATGCGCAAGGCATCTTTAAGCAGAAAAATATTTGTTGTATTTAATACGATTCTTCTATGTACATTGGCGCTTTTATGCTTCCTCCCGCTTTTAAATTTATTTGCTATTTCGTTAAGTGGAAAGGCAGCAGCCAACAGTGGAAGAGTTACCTTCTGGCCAATCGACTTTACCGTAATGGCATACCAGAAAACCTTCCAGAATAACAACTTCGTCCGTTCACTTATGATTTCATTCGCACGTACCGCAGTGGGAACTGCAGTGAGCATGGCAGTCATCACGATGGCAGGCTACGCGCTGTCAAGAGATTTTAAAGGAAGAACAGCAATTATGTGGTTTTTCGTATTCACAATGCTATTTGGAGGAGGTTTGATTCCGTCTTATTTAATCAACTCTTCTTTAGGACTCAAAAACAGCTTTTGGGTATATATTCTTCCAGGTGCATTCAGCTGCTACAACATGATTTTAATCATGAACTTCTTCCGCACCATTCCGAAAGCGCTTGAGGAAGCAGCAAGAATTGACGGCGCAAGCTTTTTTACTGTATTTCGTAAGATTTATCTGCCGTTGTCAAAGGCAGGACTCGCAACTGTAGGATTATTTATTATGGTAGGAAACTGGAACGAGTGGTTCACCGGTATTCTTTATATGTCAGATACAAAGAACTATCCACTCGCATCATTTCTTCAAGTCATTGTTGTGCAGGGAAATCAGCAGGATTTGTCCATGGATCCAACCTCAGCAGCGATGATGTCTGAGAGAACTATTAAGGCAGCGCAGGTATTTATCGGTGCACTTCCGATTCTTCTTGTGTATCCATTTTTACAGAAATATTTTGTAAAGGGCGTTGTAATGGGAGCTGTCAAAGAATAAAGAGTCAAAAGAAATAAAATGAAATTTAAAACAATAATAAGCCTCACTGAGAGGTTGTTATAAAACGAAGATCTAACAAACATTAAAATCAAAAAAAGAAGGAGAACAAAACTATGAAGAAGAAAGCAATTGGTTCATTGGTACTGGTATCCGCAATGGCAATGGGAAACATGAGCGCATTCGCAGCAGATGCAACAAAGAATGCAGATGGAAAGTATGATCCGGAAATTACTATCACAATCGGAAAGCAGTTAGATGAGAACACTGGACGTTACGGTGACGGCGAGGACATCAACAAGAATCCGATGACTGAGTTTACAAGAGAGAGCCTTGGAATCAATATGGAGACTACACTTCTTGGTGGTGACGCATCCAACTACGAGACAAAGCTTCGTCTGGCGCTGACCAGTTCTGATGATCTGCCAGATGTATTCCCGGTTTACTCCGCACAGTTAGCAGCCGATATGATCGAGTCTGGAATGGTAAAGGATATCACAGAGGATATCGAAAACTATATGCCAGAGCGCTTAAAGGAAATCTATGACCAGTATCCAAATACTTACAGCACCGTAACAAACGACGGAAAAATTTATGGTATGGCAGTTTCACCACATCTGACTGAAGGCGAGGTTATGATCATCCGTCAGGACTGGCTGGACAAATTAGGTCTGAAAGCTCCGACAACAATTGATGAATTTGAGGAAGTAATTCGCGCATTTACTGAGGATGACCCGGACGGAAATGGACAGAAGGATACATATGGTTTTATATATGAGGGAGATAGCATCTACAACAATGGTTGGTGTGCTGATCCAGTAACCATCTTCTCTGTATTTTCTGGAGATATGCTTCCAGGACAGTGGCAGGAGGACGAGGACGGAAAGCTCGTATATGGTTCTCTTGACGAGGGCAACAAGCAGGCACTTGAGCGTATGGCAAAGTGGCATGCAAACGGCTGGACTTTCCAGGAAGCAGCTGCAACAGGTGCATGGGATGCGATGACCCAGTTTACAGAAGGTAAGGCAGGTATTTTTATTGGCCGTCCATGGTGTATTGATTCAGTAAAGGATGTAACAAGTGTTGCACCAGAAGCAGTTGTAAAGGCATATCCGAATATTCTTCAGGAAAATGGAGAAATGACATATCAGGATGCTGAGCTTAATGATGGTTGGTTAATGTTTAAGAAAGATTTCGATAACATGGAAGCATTCTTCGAGTACTATGATTGGATGTACAATCAGGCATTCGGAACAAATGGATTCGAGTATGGTTATCTGGAAGGTTATGATTACCAGGTACAGGGCGATAAGGTTGTGTTTGATTCCAACCTGTTCGATCCGCCGGTAGCAGATCCATTTATGCCAGGAAAATCTACCGTATTTAAAAAAACTCCTGAATTTAGTGCAATGGATGCTTATGCAAAAGTCTATGCAGGTGAAGAGCCAGAGACGGGTGCGGAGATTCGTGCAAAGGCTCATTTTGAAACTTCCTACAACTGTGCAGAAGGTTTTGCAATTGCAAACGATTACAAAGAGTATCAGAATCCGAGCAAGTTTAAGGCAGCTCCAACAGCAAGCATGTCCAAGTATTGGGAGCAGTTACAGACCATGGAGAAGCAGGTTTACACAAACATCATCTACGGAAATGAGTCCATCGATGCATTTGATAAGTTTGTAGAAGATTGGTATTCTCAGGGCGGCGACAAGATCACTGAGGAAGTAAACGAGTGGTATCAGAGCGTAAAATAATCAAAAACGCATGCAGTGAAAAGTAATATATTAATAAATACAAGGGGCAGAGAAATCTGTCCCTTGTAGACTTTAAGGAAAATTTGAGCTATACTCATCGTAAAAAAGGTCATTTTGTAAAAAGCCACAGGAGGAAAAATTAAATGAAGCGTATCAATTCGATTTACCGAATATTTGTGCTTTTTCTAATCATTATTGTCGGGAGTTTTTTGATTTTATATTGGTATAGCTCAGCAAATCTTAAAGTTTCACTGCAAAGAGTTGCTAAAATTCAGATGGAGTATTCATTTGATCAGCTAGACCAGAAGGTTAAGGAAATCGAGCTAGAAGCGAGTGCAGTCCTTGCAAGTGAAGATATGAAGCTGCTGCAGGTGGCTATTGTAGATCAAGAAGATATTTACAGCTATGTGATGAAAGTAAAAACGATGCAGCAGATTTTTCAGGAAAAACAGAAAACAAATTCCGGAATGGCGGAGTTTGTCCTTTACTGGCCAGATGAAAAAAGAATTGTTTCTAGTTCAACAATATCAGGCATAAAAGATAAATCAGTTTTGAGTGAGTTAGAGGACAATAGATGGATTATTAGTGAAGGAGAAATTTATTTTTGTCGATGCTATAAAACAACATGGGCATCAGATGATGATGAACCTTACTTACTCATACGCATGGAGCGTGATTGGTTATATCGCATCAAAAATATGGCTTCTGGATTTGACGGGGGAGGTACACTTTGTTTGTATGACGATAAGCAGAGTTTGTTTCCAGTTAATTCTGAAAGTGCACAGATTCAGGGTAAGATGAAGGAGCTTGATAATGAGCCTGGTATGCAGGAACTGAGTATTGAAAATGGTCGCTATCAGGTCGTAACTTCTGATATTGCCAAGAATGGACTGACGCTAGTGACCTATTACCCATTAAGCAAGATGCTTCTTCCAGTCAACAATATAACGTATATCACAGGCGCAGTATTGTCAGTAGCTCTTTTGCTTGGAGCATTGTATTTACTGATGTATAACAGAAATATTCTAATGCAGTTAAATATGCTGACATATAAATTAAAGCGTGTGGAGGATGGAGATTGGACAACGCAGATAACACAGCTTCCAGATAATGAGTTTTATTATGTATTTGATCAGTTCAACCATATGATTGTTCACATGAATGAGCTGTTGGATGAGACCTTAAAGGAGCAGGAGCTTCGTATGCAGGCAGAATTAGAGCAGCTGCAGCTTCAAATCAATCCTCATTTTCTTTATAACAGCCTTTCTTACATCGTGACTGTGGCGGAAGAGCCAGATGCGGTGCGCAGCATGGCAGTACATTTGTCGCGCTATTATCGCTATTGCACACAGAAAAAGATGATTACAACAATAAAAGAAGAAGTATCATACGCAAGGTCATATCTGGAAATCATGGCAATGCGAAAGCGCATCCGCTATAGCATTGATATGTCGCAGGATATTGGAGAGCTGCCTATTATTCCTCTTATTTTGGAACCACTGATTGAAAACGCGATAGAGCATGGCTTAGAGGGATGCGAGAGTGCCAAGCAGATCGAGATCGTGATTGGATGGGCACCAAGCCGTGCCGTTACCTTTGCGATTTCAGATGACGGAGAGGGTATGACGAAGGAACAAATCGCGGCACTCAAGGAGCGCATCTCCAGAAAAGAGCGAAAGGAAGAGGAAAGTGTGGGATTGTGGAACGTGAACCAGCGTCTGATCAATTATTATTCAAAATCAGCGGCACTCGGATTTCGCCGAAGTCGCTGGGGTGGTCTGACGGTTTATTTTACGATCCAGCCAGAACGAAAAGCAGAAATCAAGGAGGGGAAATAGAAAACAATGCAGGTATTAATTGTAGATGATGAGCCATATATGGTAGATTATTTGAGAAAGCTAGTCGATTGGGAACAATATGGCTTTGAACATGTATACACGGCAGGCGGTGGTTCTATGGCAAGAGATATGCTTGATAAATATCAGCCGGAATTATTGATTACAGATATTCGTATGCCTAAAATTTCAGGGCTTGACCTTTGCAGACATATATTTGAGAAGAAATATCCAACCAAGGTTATGATTTTATCTGGATATGGTGAGTTTGAGTATGCGAAGCAAGCCATTCAGTATGGTGTTTCTGAATATCTGTTAAAGCCAATTTTAAAAGATGAATTTGAAGAAATTCTTGAAAAAATGTTAGAGCGTCATTTTGCCACGCAGAAAGAGCGGCAGGAAAAAGAAAAGACAGGCGATGTGATCTTTGAGGTAGAAAACTATATCAAAGAAAATATTGAGAGCGACCTGTCACTTGAGCTGCTTGCAAGTGTAGTGCATTTAAATCCGTCCTATTTATCTCGCTATTTTAAGGAGAGCACTGGAGAAAATTTGTCAAATTACGTGACACGCTGCAAGATGGAAAAAGCGGCCTGGTTGTTAGACAATACCGAGCAGAAAATAAATGAGATTATGCTGCAGCTTGGTTATCAGAAGAGCCAACACTTTGCAAAAATCTTTCGTGAGCAATATGGTGTTTCGCCAAAGGAATACAAGAAGGGAATAAGAGGATAAATAAAAAAGAGAATAAACAAAAGGAAAATAGAAGGGAAATACGAACGCAAAAGGTTTCATAGGGGTTTTGCCCCCTACGAAGCCTATTTGATTTTGTTAACCTACGTGTCTTTCAAAGCGAGTAAAATCAAGAATCTTTTCAATATCAGCAAGTGCATCTGCTGGAATCACAAATCCACTTGCAGCAAGATTGGATTCTAATTGTGTTTTCTTGCTTGCACCGGTGATTACGCTGCTTACAATATCTTTTCTGAGAATCCATGACAGTGCAAGAACTGACATTGTCACACCAAGTTCGTCCGCAATTTTTTCGAGAGCCTCTACTTTATTGAGATTTTCATCGGTGAGCAAATTGTTGATCTGCTTGTCGGCCTGATGTGTTGCTCTTGAACCTTCTGGATATGGCTGGTTTTTCTTATATTTTCCAGTCAAAAGACCCTGCGCAAGCGGAGAAAATGGTGTGATGCCGATTCCGTATTTTTCACAAATTCCCATAATTTCATGCTCAATATAGCGATCCATCATGTGATACTGAGGCTGAATAACAGTCATCGGGTGTAAACGATAGTCACTTATAATTCGCTGTGCCTCTTCGAGTCTTGCACCGCCCCATTCTTCACTGACACCATAGTACAGAATCTTTCCCTGATCAACTAATCCGCTAAGGGTGCGAAGTGTTTCTTCCATAGGCGTTGATTCATCGTAGCGGTGGCAATAGTATAAATCAAGATAATCCATCTGCATATTTTTTAAAGAACGATCAAGGTTCTCAATAATGTGCTTTCTGGAAAGACCACGTTCATTTGCTTTGTCTCCAGTCGGGAAATATACCTTACTAGAAACAACAAGGCTGCTTCTTCTATAATCCTTTAAAACACGACCAAGGAATTTTTCAGCCTCTCCACCGCTGTAAGCATCGGCACAGTCAAAAAAATTAACACCATTCTCATAAGCGTAGCGAATGGTCTCCTCTGCTGTCTGTACTTTATCTGTACCTGCCAGATCTGTCATCCAGCTTCCAACTGCGATTTCGCTTACTTTTAATCCAGATTTTCCTACGTTACGATATTTCATTTTGTTTTCCTCCAATTTTTGTTTTTTAGGATATCTTAGATTCACTATAAAACTTCAAGTGCACTTGAAGTCAAGAGGGTTAAAAAAATTACTATTGCATTTTGAAATGAATGGTGCTATATATGGTAATATCACTAATATGATTAACGAAAATAAATTACAAATACAGCGGAGGTAAAATAATGGTTGATAAAGCAATATATGAACAGGTTCATCAATGGATGGAAGCTCATAAAGAAAATATGATTAATGATATTCAGAGAATAGTGAGAATTCCTAGTATTTCAAATACGTTAGAAGAGGTGAAACCGTTTGGTGCTGCGTGCAGACAGGCTATGGATGAAATGCTGCAGATTGGCAGAGAGCATGGATTTTACACGGAAAATTATGAGTACTATGTTGGAAGCATTGGAGAAAAGGAAAAAAAGTGGGATGATATGATTGGCTTTTGGAATCATCTTGATGTGGTACCAGTAGGGGAAGGATGGGATTTTGATCCGTTTGGTGCAGAACTAAAAGGTGATTTATTGATTGGCAGAGGCAGTCAGGATAATAAAGGTCCAGCAATCGGAATGCTGTATGTGATGGAATGTATTCGCGATCTGAAGCTGCCAGTAGGTCATCAGTTGTGCTTATTTGTAGGTTCAGATGAAGAGAGAGGAATGGCGGATCTTGAATATTATACCAAAAACTATCCGACACCTGCCCTTTCAATGATTGCGGACTGTGGTTTTCCAGTTTGCTATGGTGAGAAAGGAATCATAGAAGGAAAGACAGTTAGTCTGGGGACAATGAGTGAGAGTGTGTTGGAATTTTACGGAGGAAGTGCTGGAAACATTATCCCAGATAAAGCAGTTTTAGTAGTCAAAAAGGACAGTATTACTGAAAAACAGTTGGAAGAACTGAAAGGTTTAAAACAGCCGTCAACAGAGGAGTCTTTAATAAGAGTGGAAAAGAAAGAAGATCAGATTGTAATAACTGCTAAAGGAAGTGGAGGACATAGTGCATTTCCAGAGGGAAGTACAAATGCAATTCAGGTATTATGCAAGGCAGTGCTTTCAACGAAAATATTAGGAGAGAATGACAGAAAAATAGTGGAGGCTGTATGTGAAGGTACTTCGGATAATTATGGAAAAGCATTTGGTATCCAGTATGAAGATATTGAATCAGGGCGTTTGACTTGTGTGGGTACTGTGCTGCGATTAAAGGAGAATCATGCAGAGCTGACATTTAATATTCGTTACAGCATCACAGCAAAGGGTTGTGAGATTACAGAAAAATTGATTAATTATTGGAATGGTAAGGGATTTAAATGGAAGACTGATAGAGATTCAGCGCCAAGCTTTTTTGATCCATCTCATCCGGCGATAGGTGCGCTTACTGAAACATATAATGAATTGACAGACAGAAGCTTAAAGCCATATACAATGGGCGGAGGCACGTATGCAAGAAAACTGCCAAGAGCATTTGGATTTGGAATTGGCAATATGCCTAAAGTAAAGAAAGAAGAAAGCAGCTGTTTACGACCTGGACATGGCAATGCGCATGGTGCAGATGAAGTATTGGACTGTGAACGTTTATCGAAGGCATTGGAAATTTACGTAATGGGATTGCTGGCATTAAAGGACGTAAAGCTGTTGGCAGAAAAGTAAAAAAGACTTGCCCTTTATTAGAAAATAGTGTATATATAAAGTATATATCATATCACTGATATGATTAGCGGAAATATCAAGATACAGAAACCATGGAAGGAGATCAAAATGGATAAGAGAACAAGAGTGCTTGCAGCAATGAATGGAGAAAAGGTGGATCATGTTCCAGTTGGATTTTGGTTCCATTTTGGCGGAGATGAAGCTATTGGAGAGGCGTGTGTGAATGCACATTTAAAGTATTACAGAGAGACTGATCTTGATTTTGTAAAGATCATGTGTGATGGCTATTTTCCATTTCCGCTTCCGCTGATTCGCAAAGCAGAGGATTGGAATCGCGTAAAGCCATTAGAGGCTGATGATCCGTTTATAACAGAGCAGGTAGATCGTGCAAAGGCAATTGTAAAAGAAATTGGAAGCGAGCGTTGTGTATTCTATAATGTATTCGCACCATTTTCTTCTCTCCGTTTTGGAGCAGGTGCAGTTGGACTGAGCGAGGAGCAGGTAATGGAGCATGTACGCAGTAATCCAAATGCAGTAATGCGTGCACTTGATGCAATAGCACAGAGCAACGCATTGTTAGCAGAGAAGCTGATTATTGAGGCTGGATGCGATGGTGTTTATTATTGTGTTCAGAGTGGTGAGCCGAACCGCTTTAAGCCAGAAGAGTATCACAAGATTGTTAGACCAAGTGATCTGTATGTATTAGAGCATGCAAACCGCTTTTCGGAAAACAACATTATGCATATGTGTGGATGGTCTGGAGAACCGAATCAGATTAAGCTGTGGCAGGATTACCCGGTAAAGGTTGTAAACTGGGCTGTATTTGTAGAAAATATGACACTGGAACAGGGCCGTAAGTTCTTTGGCGGAAGAACATGTCTTGGTGGATATGAGACTCATTGGGATGGTCGTATTCAGCAGGGTATTATTTATCATGGAACAAAGGAAGAACTTCAGGAGTACACCAGAGAACTGATTCTGAATCATGGAAAGTTAGGTTTAATGCTGGGCGGTGACTGTACAATTGATGCTAAGATCGATTGGGAAAGACTTCGCTGGATTGTAGAAGCTGCAAGAAGCCTTTGAAAAAATGAAAACTCTTTTGCAGCAAAAGAATGTCTTGTCTAAAAATGAAAGTTAGGTTAAAATAGACATCAGATATTATATTAACTGCAATGGAGAAGTAAAATATGGCGGAAAACAAAAATGTATTTTCAAAAAGTAAGAAGCAGCTTTTATCAGAAAAAATTCATGATGAAATTTTGGAAATGATAATAAAGAATGCAACAGATGAGGATATGGTTTTAAACGAAGGACGCTTGATGGAAGTCTTTCAGGTTAGCAAAGCACCTGTAAGAGAAGCCCTTATAAAACTGTGTGCGGAAGGTGTGTTGCAGAGTGTGCCTCGATATGGCTATTTGGTGATCCGACAGCAGGAAAAGGACAAGCGAGAAGTAAGCAGAATGCGCGTTCTTCTGGAACTGGAAGCACTCAAAGAAGGGTATGAGGAGATTATTCAGTATCATTTGCCAGAACTTTTGCAGCAGATTGAGGGCATTAACGGTGCAAAGCAGATCGATGATGTCTGGGCAATTTGGGAGGATAACTGTGAATTTCATTTGCAGCTGGCATCGTATTCGAAGAATCGTCTTTTGCTTCGCTATTTGCAGGAAACGATGGATCGCCAGAAAAGAATATATGCTCAGCAGGCATGGGAATCTCAGAAAACATTGAAGGCAATATTTAATGATAATTCTCATAAGCGTATTTGGAAAGAATTGTCGAACCACAATCTGGAACAGGCTTTGCAGTGTCTTGAAAAAGATATTTCTCAACAATCTGATGAAGGAATTATGCAAATGTAAAAATTTAAACATGAAAGGCAGAGTATTATGATTTCAAGAAGTGAATATCGCGGCTGCGTAAAAGCAAATGTTTTAAAGGAAGACTGGGACACCACACTCGCCCAGACAAAGACACTTGTGCAGGAACAAAAGGAGCAGAACAAGGTACTGACTGTATGTTTGTATCAGCATAAAAATATGTTATTTCTGTATATGGAAACATTACAGGAAGGTATTTGCCCAGAGACACTTTTTGCACCATTAGCACCTTATATGGAGCAGTGGCCAGAGGAAAACGGATTAACACCATGGGCACCTATGTATCATATTTATCATCACAGTATTCCAGGTGATGTTTCTGAGTGGGTAAAAGAGCGTGCTGCAAATGAGAATCGCATTGGTCGTATTGCATTTTTAAAACCAGAAAAGCTGTTTTCTTACACTTATTGGCATTATGCAATTGTTCAGGAAGGATTGCTTAAGGGAGATAAATATCAGTATATATCACTGCATGAAAATGTTCTGTTTTCGTATTTTGAGGAGCCGCGTCACAACGTAAATATTACAGGAAAAGAGGAAGAATCAAAAGTAATAGAGGGTTGGATGGCAGTCGACCCGGAGAGTCATTTTGATCGTGAAAAAGCTTGCGGAAACAACTTCCTTGTAATTGATCCGATTATGATTGTGTAATTACAAAAAAATCTAAAGCCCATACTGGCTCGCTTTAACGAAACGGATCAGTATGGGCTAAAATTATGTGTGAAAATTATGGAAAGTATTTGTGCTTTTACTTGCTCTTACACTTTTTCGCGTTTTCTTTTCAGTAAAAGAACAGAAAGAACTAAGACAGCTGGGAAAACACAGCCGGCAAGTACACCAATTTTTAAATTATCATTTGCGGCTTGTGTAACAAGTCCAACGATGCCAGGTCCAACAGCGCCTCCTAGATCACCTGCCATAGCAAGAAATGCGAACATAGCAGTTCCGCCAAGTGGAATTTTTTTGGAAGCAATGCTGATTGTGCCGGGCCACATGATGCCGACAGAAAAACCGCATAAACTGCATCCGACAAGGTTTAAGAATGGAAGCGGTGCAAGTGCTGCAAGCAGATAGCATATAAGACAAAGTATGCCAGAGGCGATCATAAACTTCATCAGATCAAGTTTTTCACCATATTTTCCATAGAAAAAACGGCTGATGCCCATCATAATGGCGAACAGGCAAGGACCTATTATATCGCCAATATTTTTTGAAATACCAAGAGCGGATTCTACATAAGCTGAGGCCCACTGAGCCATAGAAATCTCACTTGCACCGGCACAGACCATAAGAATGAGCGCAATCCAGAAAATTGGAATATGGAAAAGCTGGCGTATGCTGAAGCCTTCACCTTCCTCTGTCAGAGATTCAATTGGACAGGAGATGAAGTTGAAAGTATTGCACAGTGGAATCAAAGCCCAGATGCAGGATAAAATGCGCCAGTTTTCAATGCCAAAGATGGCAAAAAAGATCGTTGACAGTAAGATAACACCAACGGATCCCCAACAATAAAAGGAGTGCAGAAGACTCATAACGCTGTCTTTATTATCAAATGGACATGCTTCTACAATAGGACTGACAAGAACTTCGATGAGACCACTTCCCATTGCGTAAATGATTACACTGATCAAAATGCCAACATAAGGATCTGGAAGAAGACTTGGCAAAAATGCAAGTCCGATTAGTCCGGCAGCGGATAAAATCTCAGACGCGACAACACTTTTTCGGTATCCGATTTTGTCTACGTATTTTGCACAGAACAAATCAATAAGCAGCTGCGTAAAGAAAAATGCCGTTGAAATAAAAGCTATCTTTCCAAGTGAAATCTGATACGTCCGATGAAAGGTCAAAAACAACAACGGTGCAAAATTTGCTGTAATTGCCTGAGTGATAAAGCCAAGATAGCAGGCAATCATCGTTTTTTGATACTTGTTTTTCATAGAGAAAAAATCCTTCCTATTAAACTTTTAGGTATCGTAGTCGTTTCCTTAAAAGAACAAATACGATAACGTCTTGCTGTATGATAGCGCAAAATGGTTTTATTTTCACTGGAATATATCTGATTTTTATTGTATAATATCGTATATTTGTGTTGATTTGGGAGGAATTCGAAAGAATGAATTTTAACACATTTTATAATAAAATTTTGACAGACGAAAATATGATGGAAACCATTCGGCACAGCACAAGTGCGTATCCGTTTCGGTTTTACTATGATAATTTAGCATTGTTTGATTTCCATTGCATTGAATGGCATTGGCATGTTGAATTTGAATTTGTATATGTGGAAAAGGGAACTGCTATGTTTTGGGTGGGCGAAAAGCAAGTTACACTTGAAACAGGACAAGGTTTATTTGTAAACTCTAAGATATTGCACCGCTTTTATTCAAAAGAGGGGGCAGTGATCCCTAATTTTGTTTTTATAGCGACATTTATCGCACCACAGAGTAGCTTAATCTACAAAAAATATGTGGAACCAATCGAACATTCCACGCTGGAAGGCTTGATTTTTTTGCCAGAAATACCGTGGCAGGCGGACGTCTTACATGTCATGGAAAAGATTGTGAAAGTACAGAAAGAGGAAAAGGATGCAGAATTGAAAACATCCTTTTTAATTCAGGAACTTTGGTATTTGATATATTTGCATGTTGAAGAAACAAAGCTAGAGGAAAAAAAGGAAGACTTTACATCTTCTCAGGCCAGGCTGCAATTAATGATGCAATATATTCACAAACATTTTGGAGAAAAAATTTCGTTGGAGGATATTGCAGAGCAGGCAGTTGTGAGTAAAAGCACGGCATTAAATTTATTTCGAAGATACCTGCATGACACACCAGTACATTACCTGTTAAAATATCGTTTGCAGGAATCAGCCAGTCTATTGGTTACAACTCAGAAAAAAGTAATAGTGATCGCTCAAAATGTTGGTTTTGAAAATGTTGATTACTTTTGCAAAATGTTTAAAAAATATTATAAAATGACACCGACAGAATATAGAGAAAAACATATCATGAAGGTTTTGGATTGATCAGTAGCAGCTTTCTTTCAAAGTAGGCAGAGTACAACGTCAATAGGAGTTACGCACCGCATGGGCGTGGGTGAATGCCTTTGCTGCTTATTGATTTTTAATATATTCTTGTACTAGCTGCAAACTATTTTCGTTTACAATTGTAGTAAAATAGCTGTTGCTCCAAAACAAGGAATCCTGACAGGATTCTTTCAGAATGGTATCACCATACTGTTTTCTTGCATAACGGCTTGTTTTCGTTTTAATGACATTTACCAGTGTACCCGGTGCAGTGAATGGATCTGCTTCGAACAAAATGTGGATATGATCCGCTTCCCCATTCATTTCTAAGATTACCAAATCTTTCTCGTCGAAGATATCCTGTATTACTTGATAGACCAGTTCTTTAACAGCCCCGGTTAAAACAGGACGACGGTACTTTGTTACCAGTACGATATGATACTGTAATAAAAAACAACTGTGTCGATTGGTATAATACGTTTGCCCTAACTTTTTCTTGTACATATGTTCTATTTCCTCTTTACATCCATTTGTTTTTATGGTATAATAATAGCATAGAAATAAATTGTTGTAAAGAGGTACATCCATTATGAAGAAGGCAGTTCCGATGATCTTATCAGAAGATAATTTCAAACAGATCTTTGCTTTTGCAGAGCAGTATTCAAAACTTGCAAAAGCACTATATAATGCTGCCCTTTTTCGTATCCGTCAGGTCTTTACAGGGTGGGACAAGGGAGATAATCGTACTCCATTAGAGCAGTCTGTCTTTGATGAAATTGAGTGTGCGAAAGAGGCTTATGGCAATTTCTCCTGTCGTCGCGTTCTTTCCTATCCGTCGTTAGACAAGATTTTGCGTGCAAATAGTAATCCCGACTTTTTTGCAGGTCTGCCCATGCAAACAGCACAGAGTATTGTAAGACAGGCAGTTACTGACTTTAAAGCCTGGCTTGAAGCATTAAAGGCCTATAAGAAAGATCCTTCTTCCTTTACGGGAAAACCGAAAATGCCCGGCTATTGTAAGGCGGATAAAAAGACTTTTAAGGTGACAAATCAGGATGCGGCTCTTTATCCGACAAAAGATGGAAAGGGGTGTCTTTTAAAATTACCTAAGATGGATCATAACAGGATACCGTTTTCTTATCTGAAGGATACTTCTAATCTTCGTGAGATTGTGTTTAAGCCTTACTATGGAAAGTATATCATGACATTTATCATTGAAGATATGGCACCACCTTTTTACCCGGATCTGCCGAATATGGCAGGAATGGATCTCGGAACGGATAACATCGCAGCTATCGCATGCACAGACGGCTCGTCTGTTGTATACAAGGGCGGTGCTATTCTGTCCGCAAATCAGTTCTTTGCCAAGCAAAAGGCATCTGCTGTATCCATCCTCACAAAAGGAAAGAAACACCGCCATGTGTCCTCTGCATTTTTGAACGATCTTTCGTTGAAGCATGATTGTTTTCTCAAAGATCAAATGCACAAACTCAGTACAGCCATTGTCCGGTACTGTATTGCTCATCGAATCGGTATTCTTGTTGTTGGAACCAATCGCTTGTGGAAGCAACACGCATCCATGAGTAAGGAGAATAATCAGAAGTTTGTCTCCATCCCTCACGAAAGGCTTCGTTGGATGATCTCCTACAAAGCATTGGTTGCCGGCATTGAAGTAATCTGGCAGGAAGAAAGCTATACTTCAAAGGCAGACTGTACTGCAGGTGACTTGATTCCGGTATACGGAAAGGAAAGGACACATCCGGTATTCTCAGGCCGTCGTATTGAGCGAGGATTGTATCTGTGCAAAGCAGGATATTGCATCAATGCGGACTGTAATGGGGCTGCCAATATCCTTCGAAAAGCGTTTCCGCATGCATGGGATGCATGCAAAGATTTCCAATTTTTGTCAACACCTGCTTCTGTCGGATTTGAAAGCTTAAATCCAAGCTCAGTTCCTAATAGACAGAAACAACGTGCTGCAAATAAAAAGAAATAAGTAGTAGAACTGCGTCATCCGGACGCGCCCTGCAAGGCAGGTTGAAAAGATCCGGATCTAAGTATTCCAAAGGTTTCATTCGCCAATGGATAGAGGACTTCGTGAACAGTCCTTTGCATGCACGGCTAGCGATAGGCTCATTTGTCTGCGTTCGAGAGACGTAAGTAGCACGGCATCAAAAACTTTACAAACATCGGTCATAGCTTTTAGTGTGTATTTTCAGAGCGAAGCTCCTCTTTTGATACCACGTCCATAGGAGCTATGCACCGCATGGGCGTGGAGACTTCATTGCACCAGATATAATGCCATTTGTTAAAGTACAGGCAGAACAAATGGAAGGGAAGCATGTTGTTGAAATTCATGTAACAACAGGAACAAACCGTCCATATTATCTTAGAGAAAAGGGCTTGAAGCCAAGTGGTGTATATGTGCGCAAAGGAAGTTCAACTCAACCGATGACGGAAGAAGGGATTCGCGAAATGATTATTGAGAATAGTGGAAGATCTTTTGAATCGTGCAGAAGTATGAATCAGGAATTAACATTTAAAGAATTTACAGCACAAATGGAGGCACGATCAATTGCGATAGGTTCTGCTCAAATGAAAACATTAAAATTAATAGGAGAAGATGGGTTATATACCAATTTGGCATTGCTGCTTTCAGATCAGTGTGAAACAACAATAAAAGTGGCATTGTTTCAAGGAATTGATAAAGAAATTTTTCGAGATCGGAAAGAATTTTCAGGATCAATTTTAAAGCAGTTGGAAGATGTATATGAATTTATAGATCTTGTTAATAGGACGAAAGCCAGTTTTTCAGGACTTAATCGAACTGATAAGAGGGATTATCCAGAAGAAGCGGTAAGAGAAGCGCTATTAAATAGTGTTGTACATCGGGATTATTCGTTTAGTGCAAGTAATTTGATCAACATTTATGAAGATCGGATGGAATTTGTTTCGCTAGGAGGATTGGTTTCTGGTCTTGAATTAGAATCAATTTTTCTTGGCGTTTCGCAGTCAAGAAATCCAAATTTGGCAGCTTGTTTTTATAGAATGAGATTGATTGAAAGCTATGGAACAGGAATTGGAAAGATCCAAAGAGCATATAAAAGCGAGCCACTGCAGCCAGAATTTGAAACTGCTAAAGGTGTCTTCCGTGTAACTCTTCCAAATCGAAATGAGACAGAAAAGTCGGGTAGAGAGTTTACTCAGGCAGAGTCTTTGAAGACGAAAAAAAATCCAGGAAAACAGCAACAAAAGGTGCTTGATTTTGTCAGTAAGAATGGAAAAATAACTAGAAAGCAAGTTGAAGAACTAATTGGTTCTGGTTCAACAAAAGCATTTAAATTGATTAAAGAGCTATGCGAAAAAGGACAAATGAAGGCTCAGGGAGCTGGAAAACATAGCTATTACGTATTAGTGTAAAAACAAAAATGATAACCAGCAAATGGCAGAAAGGAAAAAGTATCATGAGTAACGATAAATATGAACTTCTTGCACAGCAGCTTCAGGCATTAATCGAGGGAGAACCTGATCTGATTGCAAATTTGTCGAATGCGTCCGCTGCGATAAATGAGGCGTTAGAAAATATTAACTGGGCTGGATTTTATCTTGTGAAGGAAAATATGCTTGTACTAGGACCATTTCAGGGAAAGCCTGCCTGCATACGCATTTCATTTGGAAAAGGTGTATGCGGAACCGCAGCACAGAAGAACCAGACGCAGCTTGTCAAAGATGTGCATGAATTTCCAGGGCATATTGCGTGTGACAGTGCATCTCGCTCGGAGATTGTAATTCCAATTCATAACAAGAGCGGTGTAGTGGCAGCAGTACTTGATATCGACAGTCCAGATCTGGCTCGCTTTGATGAGACGGATCAGAGTGGACTGGAACTGTGTGTGAACGTACTTGAAAAATATTTGCTCTTTTAACACGCTAGCATATTTAAATTACTTTATTGGGATTAGAAAAATATGAAGGAGTAAGAAAGCATGAAATGCCTTTTAGTGGCCATCAATTCAAAATATATTCATTCAAACCCGGCAGTTTACCTGCTTCGCGAGTGCGCACTGCGCGATCTAAAGCAAAAGCAGATTTTTGGGGTAGAGGTGGAACTGGCTGAGTACACAATAAACCATCACGCATCAGAGATTTTTGATGATATCTATCTTCATCATGCCGATCTTGTCTGCTTTTCCTGCTATATATGGAATATCGAGTATGTAAGACAGCTAGTGCGAAACTTAAAAAATCTCTGTCCAAGTGTCAAAATCTGGGTTGGTGGACCGGAAGTTTCCTATGACTGTGAGAGTTTTTTGAGGTCACTTTTGCAGGTGGATGGAGTTTTATACGGAGAGGGAGAGAAGAGCTTTCCAGCGCTGATAGAGTATTACGCAGCGCGTGAAAAAGATGCAAATCCATTATCCAAAACATTTCCAGATGGGGCGGCATGGCTGGATGAAAACGGAATCTTCCACCAGACAAGTCCGCAGCCGCTCACACCGATGGAAGATCTTCCATTTATTTATGATGAGGCAGGACGGATGGATGGTTTTAAGAATAGAATTATTTATTATGAGACAAGCAGAGGCTGTCCATTTTCTTGCAGCTATTGTCTTTCATCAATAGATAAGAAACTGCGTTTTCGCCCACTCGATACAGTAAAAAAGGAACTCGCCTTCTTTTTAGAGCAGCGCGTGCCGCAGGTTAAATTTGTAGACCGCACCTTTAACTGTAAAAAATCACATGCAATGGCAATTTGGCAGTTTATTTGCGACCATGACAATGGCGTGACTAACTTTCATTTCGAGATTGCAGCAGATATTCTTGATGAGGAAGAAATTGCACTTTTAAAGACAATGCGTCCGGGACTTGTGCAGTTAGAGATCGGCGTGCAGACAGCAAACCATGATACGATTCACTCAATCAACAGAAAGATGGATTTGGCACGTGTGGCACAAGTTACAGAGAAAATTCGTCAGTTCCATAACATTCATCAGCATCTCGATCTGATTGCAGGTCTGCCATTAGAGGATTATGAGAGTTTTGGTCATTCCTTTGATGTGGTGTATCAGATGAAGCCAAGCCAACTGCAGTTAGGCTTTTTAAAGGTATTAAAGGGTTCCCCGATGCAGGCACAGGCAAGCCAGTATGGAATATTGTCACAGGCAGAGCCGCCATATGAAGTATTAAAAACACCATGGCTTTCCTATGATGACATTATTAGGCTTAAAGGCTTAGAGGAGATGGTTGAGACATACTACAACAGCGGACAGTTTTCCAACACCGTTAAAGTTTTGTGCAAACAATTTGACCGTCCATTTTTATTGTACGAGGCTCTTTCAGATGAATACCGTGCTCGAAAAATGCATGAAAAAAAGCACAGCAGAGAAGCACAGTATCAGTTTATCCGTGACTTCGCTGCAGCGCGTACAACGCTTGATGATATACTTGTACGGCAAGTTCTGACGCTTGACTATTATCTGCGTGATTATGCGAGAAAGCGCCCATCATTTGCGCTTGAGCAGGATTCTTATAAGGAAGAGATACGTGCAGTATGCCTGAAAGCATTTCCAGAGAGTTCCTATAAGGATGTGATTCGTGATTATCACATTGAAGTTTTTGTGCCACCATTTACAGATGAAAAGCAGTTTGTTTTATTTGATTATCAGCATCGCGATCCGCTTGATCAGAATGCAGAGATTCGTAAAATTTAGGAATCGTGTATTGAGAGAAAAAAGGATAATAATTATGTGAAAGTGAGGCGATGAGTGTGCTAATGAATACTCAGGAGTATCTCTCCATTATTGGAAAGATCTTCGCTGCTATGTAGTCATTGAATTGAAAACAGGTGATTTTAAGCCGGAATATGCCGGTCATTCCTAGATGTGCAGGTGAACAGATATGAAAAATATCCATAGCATTGAATTTTATACTGGAAGCAAGGAAGAATTGCTTCCAGGTTTTGAAAAAGATTTTCCCTATATCGCTTCGAGGGCAGAACTTGACAAGTATATAGGGTGTTATGTACCGTGGCACTGGCACAGGACAGTGGAGCTTTTTTATATGGAAAGCGGCAGCATTGAATATGATACGCCAGGAGGAAAAATATTGTTTCCGGCTGGAAGCGGAGGCATGATAAATCCCAATGTACTCCATATGACAAAAGCAATATCGCAGCGAGAAAAGAATATACAGCTACTTCATATTTTCGATGTTTCCTTACTTGCAGGAGAACATGGAAGTAGGATTGAACAAAAATATATTGCGCCTGTCATAACAGCCCCACAGATTGAGATAATTCCGCTTTTTCCAGGCAATGCAGAAGAAGAAAGAATTTTGAAACTGCTTGCTGACTCATTTCGTTTATCCAGTGATGAATTTGGATATGAAATAAAACTGCGGGAAGCCCTAACGGAAATATGGCTCATGCTTTTTGAATTCTCTCGTTCTATGCGTGAAAAGAAAGGGGAACATAACAAAAGCAACGATAAAATAAAGCTGATGATGATATACATTCATGGACATTACAGAGAAAAAATATCTATTCCAGAACTTGCTGCGGCAGCATATCTAAGCGAAAGGGAGTGTTATAGAGTGTTCCATGACTGTCTGCATGTGACACCCGTAGAGTATATAACAACTTACCGTCTACAAGTTGCCTGTCAGATGTTGGCAAAGGGGCAGGAATCTGTTACTGTTATCAGCCATGAGTGCGGTTTAGGGAGTAGCAGTTATTTTGGAAAGGTTTTTCGGGAATACGCACATTGTTCACCTATAGAATATAGAAAAAAATGGCAGAATAGTGATAGGTAATGGCAGAAAAGAAATATTTTTTCTATGCCTTTTGCATTATAATGATACCTGTAAAGAAAATCAGCAATTTACAGGAGGTGAGCACAGGGTGGTAAAACTGAACATTCAGACCGCAGAACTGGCATTAAGGGAAGCGTCAGAAGCCAATCCGGGAGCATGGGCAGACCATTCCCGGTTTGTAGCCAAAGCCTGTAAAAACATCGCATCACACTGTAAAGATTTATCTTCTGAACAGGCATATATTTTCGGGCTGTTGCATGATATTGGACGCTATGCCGGAGTGAGTTCGGAAAGGCATCTGATAGACGGCTATCGGTACTGTATGGAACGCGGATGGGAAAAAGCTGCACAGATATGTATATCCCACGCATTTATGATTCAGGATATTGCTACATCTATCGGTGAGTTTGATGTCAGTGATGAGGATTATCTGTTTATGAAAGAATTTGTTGCAAATGCGGTATATGATGATTATGACCGTCTTGTACAGTTATGTGATGCATTGGCTATGCCGACGGGGTTCTGTCTTTTGGAAAAGAGATTTGTAGACGTGACAATACGGTACGGTGTTCACACAGCGACAATAGACAGGTGGAAAAAGATTTTCGAGATTAAAGAACAGTTTGAAAGTCAGATTGGCTGTTCTATCTACTCTTTGCTTCCGGGTATTGTGGAAAACAGTTTTCGTTAAGGAGGGATATCGTGTATTACGAATCCAGTGATTTTGATACAGGCAGGGAAAGGTGGCAGCATGAAGTATAAGCATATTGTTTTTGATATTGACGGTACTCTGATTGATACGGAATATGCTGTATTACATTCCCTACAGGAAACTATAAAGGGATTGTCTGGGAGAGAGATACCATGCTCTGAACTAAGATTTGCGTTAGGGATTACAGGGACAGACGCTTTGAAAAAACTTGAGATAAAAGACACTTCCTATGCGATAGAATTATGGGATAAAAATATGCGTAACTATACAAATACCATTAAAGTATTTGACGGAATCGTTGAATTATTGAAAAATCTTATAAGCCTGGATTATGAAATAGGGATTGTCACATCAAAGACAAGGGAAGAATTTACACATGATTTTTGTCCGTTTGGTATCAATCATTATTTCAAAATAATCATATGTGCAGACGATACACAGGAACATAAACCCAATGCCGCACCGATTTTGAAATATATGGAATTATCAAAAACAGACCATAGTAAAGTGCTTTATATCGGAGACAGCAAATATGACAGTAAATGTGCGGAAAATGCGGGAATTGATTTTGCTTTGGCAGTATGGGGCAGTCATAATAAGCACATAAAAGCAGATTATTTTTTTGAAAGGCCTGCCGACCTGTTATCTGCTATAACTTCATCTTCATCATAAAATATTTTAAATATATAAATATGGATTAAGTAGCTTGTGTGAGAAATAAAGCATACAGACCACGTCTCAATCGGAATTTGAAGGAGAAATTTATGCTAGGAAAGAAGTGCTCGGATGAAATCAACTATACAGTGGAAGCCATCTGGGACAGATAATGGACCACCGTACCTGTCCCTAGTGGCCACAGATGAAAAGCAGTTTGTTTTGTTTAATTATCAGCACCGCGATCCGCTTGATCAGAATGCAGAGATTCGCGTGCTGACATGGTAATAAAGGACAGAATCAAAAAAAGGTATTGCGTATGCGTTGGTTTAGGAATAAAGAATAAAATAAGTGAGACTGGATATTGCTTTATAGGAAGTAGTATCCAGCTTTTTATTAATATTTTTATTGGCAAAAATAATAAAAGCAAATAAGAGTGTGTGGACTTATTGCCGATAATGTAGTATACTAACCATAGTAAGTGCAATTTTTGAATTATGACAATGAAAAGCCCATAGAATGTGGTTTTGATCGTGTGAAAGGAGGATGGCAGATGCGATACTTTTCAGTTGCTGAAATGGCAAAAAAATGGGATGTATCTGAACGTAGTGTAAGAAATTATTGTGCTCACGGGCGTGTACCGGGAGCATTTATTACCGGAAAGACATGGAACATTCCGGAAAATGCAAAAAAGCCAGAGCGTTCTAATAAGAAGAAAGAAAAAAAGACGACGCTATTGGATATTTTGCTGGATGAGAAGGCAAATAAATACTCTGGAGGTATTTATCATAAGACACAGATTGATTTAACATATAATTCAAACCATATGGAAGGCAGTCGATTGACCCACGATCAGACCCGATATATATTCGAGACGAATACTATTGGTATAGAAAAAGAAGTGCTTAATGTAGATGATGTGATTGAAACAGCAAACCATTTTCGGTGTATTGATATGATTATTGACTATGCAAAAGCAACATTGACGGAAAATTTTATCAAGAAGCTGCATCTGGTTCTGAAAAATGGCACCAGTGATTCCAGAAAGGATTGGTTTGTTGTCGGCGATTACAAGAAAATGCCAAATGAAGTTGGCGGTATGGAGACTGCACTTCCAGAAGAAGTTGCAGATAGAATGAAGAAATTACTGTCAGAGTATAATAATCAGGAAGAAAAGGCACTTGAAGATATTCTGAATTTTCATGTAAAGTTTGAATGTATCCATCCATTTCAGGATGGAAAGGTAACATTGAGATACCAGCAAAATGTGGCATAACGGCGGCAAACT
>NZ_JAXWCK010000019.1:0-51649 GCF_037349415.1 Anthropogastromicrobium sp. | reverse complement strand
GTATGAAATCCCATCAGCATAAATCCTGAACACAGTGGCTATATTTCAGTCTATATGGCTGGATGATGCTGCCAGAATCTAAGGACTCCCACGGTTTTAACCGTGGGAGTATGTCAAATAAAAAAGATGTAGAATTAAAAAAGAAGCAGTATAGTAGTGACTTAATGATGTCAAAGTAAAATAGCAAAAGCACAAAAGATAAGCAAAATTTTGCGGAAAGGCATGGTAATAAGATGGCACTAGTTTTTATTGTAGAGGATGACAATGATATTCGTCAGATTGAGGCATATGCACTTAAATGCGGCGGTTTTGAAATTGAAGAATTTGAGGATGCAAAAGCACTTTACGAGAGATTGGAAAAGAAAACGCCAGATCTTTTTTTGCTTGATGTTATGCTGCCGGATGAGGATGGCTTAGAAATTGTAAAGAAGCTTAGGGCAATGCCACAGACAAAGCATTTGCCAGTTATGATGGTAACGGCAAAGACTACAGAGCTTGATAAGGTGCGTGGGCTTGACATAGGAGCAGATGATTATATGACAAAGCCATTTGGCATTATGGAACTGCTGTCGCGTGTGAAGGCATTGCTTCGCCGTAGTGCAGGTGCGCAGACAAAGCGTCTTGAGGTTGGAAATCTGGTATTAGATGATGAGCGTCATCTCGTGATGGTAAAGGGAGAAAACTGCGAGCTTACATTTAAAGAGTATGAGCTTTTGAAGCTTCTTATGGCTAATTGCGGCATGGTACTGACAAGAGAGGTAATCATGGAACGTGTGTGGGGAACCGATTTTGAAGGAGAGTCCCGTACACTCGATATGCATATAAAGACGTTGCGTCAAAAGCTTGGCGAGGAAGGTTCGATGATCCGCACAGTGCGAAATGTAGGATATTTGTTGGAAAAAGATTAAAAGATTTTATAATATTAAAAAGCGCGTGTAAAAGATGAAAAAATCATTTTCTACGCGCACTTTTTTATGCGTCTCGCCTTGTACTTAAAAACTGGACAATGCTTCCGATCATAGCAAGTGATAAGAAAGCACCGTAAAAGATTGTAATCTGTTCAAATTTTAAAAGCTGAAATAAAATTTGTACCGTGCCGAGTGCACCGCAAAAGGCAGTGACGAGAATTATGATAGGTTTTTGCAGTTTTATACAGATCACACCAGCGACAATTCCAAGAATCAAGCTGATTATGCCGGCCGTCACGTTTGAAAGTGAAGGGACAAATGAAACCAGAAGACCGCATGAAAAGACTGAAACAAGAATTAAGACGACAAAAAATGTGGACAAAAGAATTAGCCTGGTTGCCAAAAAGCCAAGTATAAGACCAAGAATCAGTGCACTTAAAAGAATAATCCATAACTCATCTGTAAAATGACCAGACAGTAAAAATCCTAAAAAGGCGCCGGTTACAAAGCCGATGCCGGCTGCAAAGCAGGTAAACAGGCGATAGCCCCAAAAGCATAAAAGTACCGATAATACTAGTGAGACAAAAGATAAAATAAGACCGACAATATTTATATTATTGAGAAACGGCAGCAGGCTGCTAATAAAATCAGCAGCCTGTGAAATCAGTTCATCCATAGATTCCATCACCTGTTATTTAAAAGATTTGGTAAAACGACATTTCTAAGCTTTCTTACAGTTGGTGTAGTACCGGCATCTGTAAGCTGAATACCAGCAAGGAAAGTGATATTGCAGCCTGGATGATTGGAAAAATAAGGTCCAAGCCATCCATCCCAGCCGTACTCGCCAAGTGTTGTGTACATAATCGCCTTAGAAGGATCCTTCATAACACGCATAAGATTGCTATAGCTATAGCCCTCAAGACCACCCCAGCCGCGAGACAGTGACTCCTGCTGCCAAGGCTGCAGTGTTCCCTGCGTGAAATAGCGTACAATTTCTGGCTCTAAAATCTGGTGTCCCTTAAAATTTCCGCCGTTAAGCAGCATAGTGCCGAAGTTTGCGTAATCCTTTAATGTAGAAACAAGACCGGCACCGCCTGACTGAAATGCCGGAAGGGTAGCCATTTTATTTTGGATTGCCAGATGATCTCCTGTATAAAGCGTTAATCCATTTTCTGTGCGTGCATAAACCTTAGAAAGACGAGACTGCTTTTGCGCAGGAACGAAAAAACCTGTATCTGGCATCTCAAGAGGATCTGTGATCTCTTTCTTTAAAAATTCAGCAAAGCTCATTCCAGAGATCACCTCGATCAGTGCACCAAGAATATCAGCGGAAACACCGTACATAAAGTTAGATGATGGCTCAAATTCAAGTGGATTTTTTCCAACTCGGTCAGCAAACTCACGTGTTGTCATAGCATCCTCTGTAGAAAGACGTGTATCCATCTCTGCAAAAAGATCAGACGTTGCTTTTCCGGCAGCGGAATCGCTTCCATAGGAAAGACCGGATGTCATAAATAAAAGATCATGTACGGTCATCTGTCTTTGCACAAGGGAAAGTGTGTTGCCGTTTACGTAAGTCTGATTTGCAAAAGCCGGAATAAATTTTGATACCGGATCATTCAAATCAACGAGACCACGCTGCATTAAAATCATCATGCAGGCTGCTGTAACTGGTTTACTCATGGAGTACAGGCGCATGATAGTATCGTCTTCCATTAAAACCTTATTTTCCAGATCAGCGTAGCCTGCATGAAGTGACAATACAGGCGCTTTGTCTTTTAAAACAAGCAGGTTGACACCAGCTACTTCTTTTGCATCAACTGCCTTTTCCATGACAGAAGCTGCCAGCTTTTCAATTTCCTTCAATTGCATAATTTACCTCCTAAAATTGATATCAAATTGACATCTTAATGGGTTGACATATGAACTGTCATCATAATAGCACAATCCATTTTAAATAGAAAGTGGCTACATTGCTATTTTTATTAATTTGTGTTAAAATGTGACTATTCAAGATAAAGAAGAAATAAGAAAGGAAGTGATACAAATGGGAAGATGCAGGAATTGCCATACACATTTTTGGGGAAATCCTCATTTTTGTCCCAGTTGTAAGACAGATCTGTGGTACGAGGAGTATAATGATGAAAACTGGGACTTTCGTGCACTTCAGGAAGAGGGAAACAGACTGATTGCAAAGGGGAATTATGAGAAGGCTGCTGTTGTACTGAAGCTTGCGTTAGATCAGGTGATGTATAAGCATGCACAGCATTCTATGCACCGTCTAAAAGATGCTGTAAGTGATTTTGTATGGCTTTACAGCAATGAGGCTGCTGATATCAGTGATGACCGAATCACCGATGTGCTCGATTATTTTGAGGAAGAGTGTTTTGGCCAGCCAGATAAATATCGTGAAAATCTGATGCAGATGCGCCGTGATGCATCGAGGCGTTTGCCACAGGCACAGTATCGTGAAAAGCAGGGACTTGATTTTCCTCATTTACGGTCTTATTGGGAGTTTGCACCTGTGTCACAGGTGACAGATCAAAATAGTGTCAGCGGCTATGAGCCAGATATTTTGGAAGCAAAGCATCTGCTGTTAACGGAAAGCTTTTTATATCTGTATCTGAATTTTTCACGCGTTATGAAATATCTTCAGGCACAGGATTCTTTAAATACACAGATGGTTACAGATGAATTGCTGCCGCTTTTGCATCCTGATCTTGATATGGAAAAAAATGGAGAGAATGATACGGCAAAGCTGATGGAAAATGTATTGTGTGGTTTTTTGGAGGATGGTTTCGAGGAACTGGCTTCACTATATCTGAATCATTTTGATGAGGCTGCTGTAACGAAGGTAAAAAAACGGTGTGAACAGATTGCAGGTGAGGATGTTACAAGCACAGCAATGCTTGAGATGGCTGTATTTGCACCGCTTCTTGCAAGTGAGAAGAATGGAAAGAAGATTTATGAGACAATGGTGCCGGCAGTAACAGAGATTCTTGCACAAATGAATCAGCTGCATCAGGTGCTATCTGAGACATTAGATGAAAAGGAAAGAAAAAATCTGCAGCATACGATCAGCATTTTGTGTGCAGAGTATTGCGGAATGTATGGAGTGGGTGAATATCTCCTTGGCCTGGCGGCACAGACAGATCAAGAGCTATATTTGGATGCGATGGATCAGGCCGCAGGAAACGGCATCACACTGGCTGCAGAGGAGATGATGAGAAGTTACTTTTATGGACGCCGCGGCTGTGAGGTTCAGCCAGGCTACGCAAAATTTTACTCAAGACTTGTATCGCTTCGTCATGTGGCAAGCTCCATAAGCGATGCAGTAGAAGGAGTAGAAGGCTTGGAAATGCTTGTGCCAGGCGCAGAGGCTTAACTGTAAGGCTATAATGCATATATTAGAAAGATTTATTATTTATGAATTCAATTGTATTAGATTTAGAATGGAATCAGGCACAGACGCGTGATAGGGAAGCACCAGGACTTACGTTTGAGGTGATTGAAATTGGCGCAGTACGCCTAGATGAGCACGGAAACCAGACAGACAGCTTTAGCTGCCTGATCCGGCCGTGCGTGTACACAGAATTGTTTTACCGCGTGTGGGAAGTGGTTGGCATTAGCATGAAACAGCTAGAAGCTGAAGGCATACCGTTTTTGGACGCGATGGAACGCTTCTGGAAATGGTGTGGAAAGGATCCTGTGTTCTTTACGTGGGGCGACATGGATCTGACGGAGCTGCAGCGAAACATTGCTTATTTTGGAATGGAAAATCCGTTTGCATTCCCTCTGTTTTATTATGATGTTCAAAAGCTTTACAGCCTGTATTGTCTGGATGGTCACGCGCGTGCATCTCTTGAGAGTGTGATTGAGACGCTGGCACTGCCAAAGAAATGGCCGTTTCATCGTGCTGTGTATGATGCAGCTTATACAGGCTGCGTGTTAAGTCAGCTTGAAAAGCAGAGCTGGCAGAGCATGGTATCAGTAGATTATTATAGACCTCCGAAAAATGCACAGGAGGAGATATATCTTGTTTTTGAGCGTTATTCAAAGTTTGTCTCACAGCTTTATCAAAGCCGTGAGGAAGCAATGGAAGCAAGAAATGTCAGTTCAATGGTCTGCTATAAATGCGGGCGAAATGTCACAAGACGAATGAACTGGTTTTCGGATAACAACCGCAAGTATTTTGGCTTGGCATATTGTCCTAGACACGGATGGTTAAAAGGAAAAATCAGGGTAAAGCACTGTGACGGACAGGTTTTTATGATAAAAACAATGAAGCTTACTGATGCAGAGGGAGCCAGAAAGATTAAGGCAAAATCAGAATTAATGAAAAAACGCCGCATGGAGAAGGCGGCAGAAAAAGGGCTGCGAAGCTAATGCGCAGCCCTTTTTCTGATTAATTACATGTATTATAAAATATTTATTGCATACGATATTGGTGATTTGGAGGTGTCTGCCGATTGTTTTTATTCATCTTTTTGTAGCGAATTAAAAAGACAACGAGAAGAATAATCAAAATGATTACAGCAAGCATGCATGCAACAAGCCAGATTTTTATTTCGTGGAAAGGTTTTGTCTGAAGCACGTCAGACAATGAATTACCAGATGCCACATAGAGGTCGCTTGTGTCCTGTGCGACCTGGTTGATAATCATTGCAGTTCCTAGTGGATATCCATGAAGCTCATATGAGAGCATATGTGTGCCATCTTCATTTGTAATGGGACGGCGTGTAAGGTCATCTAGTGAAACAGTATCTGGCACGGTGATGCGTGAAGCGCTGTCCAGTGTCAGAAAAGAGGAATTTTGCTCAGAAAGACCAAGTGGGCTGTTAGAGATAAGCGCCTGTGTGCTATAGGTCTGATCCTGCTCAGAAGCTTTTGCCACATTGAAATGGTCAAATCCGTAATTAAAAAGCTGGATAGTGTCTTTATATTGGTTTGGATCTTCTGTGTTCATTGTAACGCAGATTAAATTGCGTCCATCTTTTGAAGCATACGTAACGAGGCAGCGTCCAGCTTCCTCGGTCCAGCCAGTTTTTCCACAGACAACAAACGGTGTGTAGTAGTCGGAATCTTTTTTAATAAGCTTATTTGTAGTGCCCATAGGAATATCGCGGTCTAGAATGGAATCGGCCTTTCTATAATAAGCTGGTGTGGATGAAATAGAGATAAAATCAGAATACTGCAGGCAGCCTAGCATAATTCTATACAAATCGTAGGCGCATGTCATGTGGTTTGGATCCTGAAGGCCATTGGCATTTGCAAAGTTTGTGTTTACGCAGCCAAGACTTACAGCAGTACTATTCATTAGTTCCACAAAGGAAGATACAGAGCCGCTGACATGTTCAGCAAGTGCAGTTGCTACTTCATTTGCTGAAGGAAGTAAAAGACCATACAGACAGTCTCTAACGCTTAAGGATTCCCCAATATGCATACCAATGTGGCTGCTGCCGCTTGGAAGACTATAAATAGAGTTCTTTGAAAATGTGACAATATCATCCAAAGAAGTGTTAGACAGAGTCAGATAGGCTGTCATCAGCTTAGTTGTGCTGGCAGGATACATGGAGCTTGTCGCATTCTTTGCGTATAGGATTGTATCAGTATCAATATCAACGAGGATTGCGGCCTCACTTGTGATTTCAGGCGCATCAGGCCATTCGTCAGGCAGATGTGCCTGCATGGTGTCAATTTCAGCCTTTGTTGCAGCACTTGTGGCATGGCATGGCAGTAAAAGAAGACATATGCATAGGCATAAAGAAAAAGAAGAACGTAAAACAGTTTTCATAAACAATATTCACACCTTTCCATAATGGGCACAGTTTTGCACCGTGAAACATTGATAAGTCAGTCAGACTGGCCTTTATCATAACATAAAAATGCTGAAAAGAAAAGGAAATACGTAAAATATACTTTCCAATAGGGCATAATTGTGTTATAGTAGGCGATGAAGCAAAAAAGTGGGGCTATCCGACCAGATTGCGATGGATGATAAATCTGGTTTTTAAATATGAAAGACAAGTAGGCAAGACAGGAGGTAGTAGGATGAAATTATCACTGGTGGTTCCATGCTATAACGAGCAGGATAATGTCCGAGCATTCTATGATGCAGCTGTAAATGCGTTTTTGGGCTGTGGTTATGAGTATGAGCTTGTTATGGTAAATGATGGAAGCAGGGATAATACCGGGATTGAGTTAAAAAAGCTGTTTTATGAGAAAAGAGAAGAAACACCGATCACAATCGTTCAGTTTTCACGTAATTTTGGAAAGGAAGCAGCAATCCTGGCAGGAATGAAGCATGCAAAGGGTGATCTTGTAACATTGATTGATGCTGATTTGCAGCAGCGTCCTGAAATTGTGCGCGAGATGGTTCAGATATTGGATGAGCATCCAGAGTATGACTGTGTTGCCGCTTTTCAAAAAGAGCGAAATGAAGGAAGAGGTCTGTCTTTCTTTAAACGTGAATTTTATCGCCTTATCAATCGAATGAGTGAGGTAGAGTTTGTCAATGGCGCGAGTGATTTTCGCACGTGCAGACGAAAAATGGTTGATGCAATTTTGAGCATGCCAGAATATCATCGCTTTTCAAAGGGTATTTTTTCGTGGGTTGGTTTTGATACTTACTATATTCCTTATGTTGCCGAGGAGCGTCATGCAGGAAAGACAAAGTGGAGCTTCTGGAAACTGTTTAAGTATGCGGTTGAGGGTATCATTGGCTATTCAACTGCACCGTTAAAAATTGCAACTGTGCTTGGATCATTCACGTCACTTCTTGCTGTTATCTATTTTATTGTGGTTGTTTTGCAGCGGCTGATCTGCGGTGTAGATGTGCCGGGATATGCAACAATTGTCGCATTGATTCTTTTAATTGGAGGTATCCAACTTTTAATTTTGGGAATTATGGGAGAATATATAGCAAGAATGTATATTCAGGGAAAACAGCGTCCTATTTTTATAGAGAAGGATGTGCTGACAAACGAAGATGAGGTTTAATCAAATAGAGATGGTGCAGTACGCTGTGCCATCTTTTTTTAATGCATTGAAACTGAACGCTTTGCGATAGCATAAAAAAAGCACCCGATTAACTCGGATGCTTCTAAATCATGCGCCTCCAGGGGTTCGAACCCTGGACACCCTGATTAAGAGTCAGGTGCTCTACCAACTGAGCTAGAGGCGCTTCTTTTTGTTTGTCACTCACGCGACTCCTATATACTATCATAGCTCAATTGATTTGTCAACAGTTTTTTTAAAAAAATTAAAAATATTTTCAAGGCCGCTTTGAAGAACATTTTTTATTTGAGTGGGCACAGGCTTTGGCGGCAGTTTGAAAACAGCGATATAAATGTAACAGAGTGCAGTCGAAAAAAGGACAGCAGCTGTGACGAATAACAAATTTGCGAAAATGATGACAATGCATGGAGACCTCCCAATAAAATGCTCCTGCCACAAGATATGCGGCAGGAGCATTTTGTGATCATTTGCATAATTAAGCTTTTTTATCGTGAACGGCTTCTAATTTATAGATTGGGTTTCCCATGGCAGAAAATTTTGCTTCATATTCTGTCATGACATTGCCCTCAGCAAACTCACTATGGTGAAGATCGCGTGTCTGCATAAGAAGTGTCCAGCCAGATTCTTTTACAGATTCCAGACTAAAATCAAATAGCGGCTGATTATCGGTCTTAAATTCGACAATACCGCCGTCTGCTAAAATCTGGTCATACAGCCCTAAAAATCGGCTGCTTGTAAGACGGCGCTTTGCATGTCGGTCTTTTGGCCATGGGTCGGAAAAATTTAAATAAATGTGAGCAATTTCGCCTGGTGCAAAAATATCAGGAAGATATTCTGCGTCAAAGCGAAGAAACTTTAAATTCGGAAGCTGAAGCTCTTCCTGCTTTTCAATGGCACGGATCAAAACAGAAGAGTATTTCTCAATTCCGATGTAGTTTATTTCTGGATGAAGTGCAGCAAGTGATGTAATAAATTGTCCCTTGCCCATTCCAACCTCAATGAAGATCGGATTGTTGTTGCCAAAAATTTGAACAGCAACATGTCCTTTGTACTGCTGTGGCTCTTGAATCACGTAGGGATTTACAAGCATTTCCTCACGTGCGCCTCTGACGTTGCGTAATCTCATCCCCGACCTCTCAGTCTTTCATGCGCTCTGCAACGATTGCTTCAATCATCTCTGCGCACTGCTGGTAGGTATAGCGGCTTGTATCCAAAACGAGATCATAATTTCTTGCATCCATCCATTCTCTTCCGGTGAAATGCTTGTAATAATCACTTCTGTATTTGTTTGTCTTTGCGATGCGCTCGGCAGCATCCTTTTCACTGCACTGCATAATTTCCATTTCATGCGCAAGACAATCCTTATACTGAGAGTGAACGAATACACGAACTAAATACGGATAATCTTTTAATACATAATCTCCGCCTCTTCCGATTACAATAAAAGAGTTCTCCTTGATTAATTCTTTCATAACCTTTGCCTGATAGGCAAACAGGTCATCACTTGTCGCATATTCGCTTTTTTCCGGAAGGATATGCTCGCCGTTATAGACCTTCTTAAAGGCGTTAAATAGTGGGCTTTTCTTTGTATCCTCATCGGCTGCAGCAAAGACTGCTTCATTGATGCCACTGTTTCCGGCAGCCAGGCGAAGCAGCATACGGTCATAGTATTCAATTCCATAATGAGCGGAAAGAATCTTTGCGATGGAAGTACCACCGGCACCGCAGGTTCTGGTAATGGTAACAGCAAAATGTTTCATATTCCAACCTCCCTCAAACTTAATTGCAGCGGTCTGCAAATCAAAAAACAATGGAATTGCAAACCACAAAGCTTCTTATATAAGAAGTATATATGATAGTTACTAAAAAGTCAACGCGTCAAAAACGATCGTAAACGAGGAAAAACGTCACAGTATGACAAAAAATTAACAAAAAAAATATGAAATTTATTTGAGTTTTTTAAAACAATTCGCCAATGACAATTTTGTATCATCATACTATAATGAATGTGCGAAAAAGGAGGTATGCAGATGAATAAGATTATTCAAAGATTAAGTGAAGTAGAAACTGCAGCATCTTCAATTATTGAGGAGGCAGGTGCAAAGAAAAAGCAGATGGCCAAAGACCAGGATGCCAGAATTGCAGCCTTTGAAAAGCAGGTTCATGAAGAGACACAAAAGAAAATCAGCGCTCAGCAGGCAGAGCTTGAGAAAAAGATCGCTGAAGAACTTGAAGCTCAGAAGGAGGAGCTTGAAAAACAGCTTGCTCATATGGACCGTATTTATGAGGAAAGCCATTCGGCGATCGCCAGACAGTTGCTGGCAAAGATTGTGGCGCAATAACTTTTATGGTATCATTAGTGTTGTGCCAAAAAAATCTTACGAAAAGGGGTGATTATTATTTCTGGTATCTTATCTTACAGCGGTATCAGTGCAAAAGCCCGTGCCATGGGAGGAAAGCTCTTAAAGAAGGAGCAGTACGAACAGCTGGCATCTTGTGCGAGTGTCGGTGAAGCAGTTGGCTATTTGAGACAGTTTTCCGAATATGAGCCGCTGCTGAGGGACTTTGATGAACATGACAGTCACAGAGGAATGATTGAGGCGACGCTTATGGGATCGCTTTACAATGATTACAATCGTCTGTACAGTTTCGCCAGAGGAGAGCAAAGAGCGTTTTTGGATTTTTACTTTTTGCACTATGAGGCGGCATATCTTAAGGGTTGTCTTCGAAAAGTCATTTCCGGTCAGAGTATCCAAGAGGATCAGGCATACCGCAGCGCGTTTTTTGCGCGTCATTCGCATTTGGATACAGATGCGATTGATAATAGCACAACGGTGGATGAGTTGATTGATGCATTAAAAAATACACCGTTTTATCATCCGCTTGACGCCATACGCCATACTGAAGAGCCAAGTTTGTTCGACTATGAGGGCAGCCTTGACGTGTATTATTTCAGTTATGTCTGGAAGCAGAAAGATAAGCTTCTTAAGGGAAAAGAAAGACAGATCATTGCGGACAGTTATGGAAGACGAATCGATCTGCTGAATATCCAGTGGCTGATGCGTGCAAAGAAAAACTATCGAATGACAGCACCTGAGCTGTATGCGATGGTTGTTCCTAGCTATTACCATTTAAAACCAGATGACATCACGGCTATTGTAGAGGCGCCTACGTATGAGGAAGCGAGATTACTCATTGTAAACGGCTACTATGGTCAGAAGTACGCAGACGATTTTGCTGAGATTCGTTTTGTGGAAAAGATGTACACTGAGCTGGTAGAGCATATTTTTGAGCTTGCCGGCAGAAAAAATCCATATTCAGTTGCACCACTCAATGCGCTGCTGTACCGCAAAGAGCATGAAATTGCACGTATTACATCAATTATCGAGGGAATACGCTATGGAATCCCAACAGCAAAACTGATGAAATACGCAGTAACGCAGTGATTGTCATTTTTGTGCAGAAAGTAAGTTTATTTAGGAAAGTCGAGGGGTAACCATGATAGAAAAAATGCAATTCTTAAGCATTACGGGACCCAAAGATGATATTGACAGAGCAATTGAACAGCATTTGTCCAAGTATGAGTTTCAGTTGGAAAGCACAATGACAGAGCTTTCTGAGACAACTGGACTTAAGCCGTTCATTGAGATCAATCCGTACCGCGAGACCTTAAACAAAGCTACACAGCTTATGTCCGCAATGGGAGCAAAGGAAACAAAGACGGATAGTTCTATGGATGTCAAAGAGGCTGTAGCCTTAATTGATGATGCAGATGCTAAGATCAAGGAAGCAGAGAAGTCTCTTGAAGCGCTGAACAAGGAAAAGACACAGCTGCAGGCATTAGTGGATCAGATTGTTCCATTTAATAATTTGGGATATGATGTTCACAAGCTGCTTGCATTTAAGTGTGTAAAGTATCGCTTCGGACGAATCCCAGTCGATTACGTGGAAAAGCTTATGCAGTACACGTACGATAATGTCAATACGATCTTTTACGAATGCAAAAAGGATCAGGATTATGTATGGGGCGTATATTTTAGCCCAAAGAATGAGATTGCAAAGATTGATGCTGTTTATAAGGCACTTCACTTTGAACGTTTTCGCCTTCCGGATGAGTATGAGGGTACTCCAGAGGAGGCACTGGCACTCTTGACAAAGCATATTGGTGAGCTTGATGCTAAGATAAAGGAAAAGCAGAGCGAGATTGATCATGTGCTTTCTTCAAAGAAGGAAAAGATCCTTGATGCAGTGGCAAAGCTTAAGCAGTTTTCAAAGAACTTTGATATAAGAAGATTGGCGGCTGTTACAGGCGCAGATAAGAAAAACTTCTATATTATATGCTTCTGGATGACAGCGCGTGACGCAAAGAAATTTAAGGCGGAGATTGAAAGTGATCCAAATGTGATTTGTCTTATCCATGATGACAACAAAAATCGTGTTTCACAGCCGCCTGTAAAGCTTCGCAATCCAAAGCTGTTTAAGCCGTATGAGATGTATATTCGTATGTATGGTCTTCCAAATTATAATGAGTTTGACCCGACCATATTCGTTGCACTGACATATTCCTTTATCTTTGGATGGATGTTTGGAGATGTCGGACAGGGCTTAGTGCTCGTAATCGGAGGATTTTTGCTGTATCACTTTAAGAAGATGAATCTTGCAGCCATCATAAGTATGGCAGGTGTATTCTCCACCTTCTTTGGATTTATGTTCGGAAGTATCTTTGGTTTTGAGGATGTAATAAAACCGATTTGGCTAAGACCAATGTCAAAGATGACTGATCTTCCTATGATCGGACGACTGAATACGGTATTTATTGTAGCAGTTGCATTTGGTATGGGAATGATTCTTCTGACAATGATAATCCACATTATCAATGCGGCAAAAAATCACAGTCTCGGTGATCTGTGCTTTGATACAAACGGAATTGCCGGTCTTGTATTCTACGGACTGCTTGTATTTGCCATCGTAATGCTGATGACAGGTCACAGCCTTCCAGGCGGTGCACTGCTTGCGGTACTGTTTATTATACCGCTTCTGTGTATTGCATTTAAGGAGCAGCTGACTGATCTTTGTGAGAAGAAAAAGCCAGCGGAGAAAACAGGTCCAGTTATGATTGTTGTTCAGGCACTGTTTGAGTTAATCGAGGTACTGCTTAGCTACTTTTCAAATACTATTTCGTTTGTCCGTATCGGAGCATTTGCTGTCAGCCATGCAGCTATGATGCAGGTTGTTATGATGCTTGCAGGTGCAGAAAGCGGCACACCGAATATTCTTGTTGTTATTCTTGGAAATCTCTTTGTATGCGGTATGGAAGGTTTGATCGTTGGTATTCAGGTACTTCGTCTGGAATACTACGAGATGTTCTCCCGTTTCTACAAAGGTGATGGAAGAGAGTTTGAACCGTATAACACAAAGCAGTAAAAATAGAAATCCAAAAGACTGCAAAGGCAGTCATGGATATAAGACATTTTTGAAAAAAACACAATACAAAGCAAAGATAAGAGGAGGATTTTATTATGTTAGTTAAGATTACATTGTTTGCAGCACTTTTATTAAGCATCGTCGTTCCATTTGCATATTTCTTAAGCGGAACAAAGAATAAGGCACGTTATAAGCTCACAATTGGCACAAATGCAGCAGCATTCTTCGGAATTATGTTAGTAGCATGCGGCTTCATGTTCAGCGGAAACGCACAGGCAGCAGAGGCAGCAGCAGAGACAGCACAGGCAGCAGGCGGCCTTTCTACTGGTATGGGTTATCTGGCAGCCGCTCTTGTAACTGGTCTTTCCTGTATCGGTGGTGGTATCGCCGTAGCAAGTGCAGCAAGCGCAGCATTAGGTGCAATTAGTGAAGATTCTTCTATTCTTGGTAAGTCCCTGATCTTCGTAGGTCTGGCAGAAGGTGTCTGCCTGTATGGTTTGATCATTTCCTTTATGATTCTTGGTCAGCTGTAAAGAAGTAGAAACAACGTCAGGAAAGGCATATTCAATATGAAAATATATTTGGTCAGTGACAATGTAGATACCCTTGTGGGCATGCGTCTGGCCGGAATTGAAGGCTGCGTCGTTCACGAACAGGGTGAATTAAAGAAAGCAATAGACCATGCGCTGGAAGATAAGGAGATCGGAATCCTGCTGCTGACGGAAAAGTTCGGAAGAGAGTATCCAGAATTGATCAATAAAGTGAAGCTGGATCACAAGCTGCCTCTGATCATTGAGGTTCCTGATCGTCATGGAACAGGCCGCAAGCCAGATTTCATTACTTCCTACGTAAACGAAGCAATAGGATTAAAGTTATAATCCATAGTATGATGTAATGTGAAAAAGAATGGAAGGTGATTTAATTGACACTGGAAGAAAAATTAAACCATTTTATGGAAATATCTGTTCAGGATGCCACAATGGAAATGGATGCCTCGCTTAAGGAATATCAGGCTGCGCTTGATGCGCAGTTTGAGGAGCGAAAAGCTATGATTCTTTCTCAGGAAGAGAAAGATCTTGCGGTTGAAGTGGAAGCTGTAAAGAGACAGGGAAATCAGAAACTGGCACATGAGCATCTGGTTAATAAACGTGCGTTAAGCCAGAAGGAAACCGAATTTAAAGATAAGCTGTTTCAAGAGGTTGCTGCTCTTGTAGAAGCTTATAAAAAGACACCTGAGTATGTTCAGGTGATCAAAAAGCAGATCATAGATGCAAAATCATTTGCAAAAAATGATGACATTATTATTTATCTGGATCCAGCTGATGCATCTAAAAAGCATGACCTTGAAGAGGAAACAAAGTGCACCTTGACGATGAGCGAGTATTCCTTTGGCGGCGGCATGAGAGCTGTCATTCCAGCAAGAAGCATACTCATAGACAATTCAATGGATTCAAGAATTGCTGAGGTTAGAAATGAGTTCCAGTTTGACGGAGGTGAATACGATGGCCGCTGATGTAAAAGGAATCATCTACGGTATTAACGGACCAGTTATCTATATTAAAGGAAAGACTGATTTTCGTATGGGTGAAATGGTTTATGTTGGACCGCAGAAACTGGTAGGAGAGGTCATTCGTCTTGACAGTTCAAGAACGACCATTCAGGTTTACGAGGAGACAACAGGATTAAAGCCAGGCGATGAGGTATATTCAACAGGCGCAGCAATTTCTGTAACACTGGCACCTGGTATCCTTCATAACATCTTTGATGGTATAGAGAGACCGCTGAGCGAGATCGCAAAGGCCGGTGGTATGTATATCACAAGAGGTTTAAGTGTAGACGCACTTGACCGCAACAAAAAGTGGCAGGCACATATTACAGTAAAGCCAGGACAGCATGTATTTGGCGGAACAGTAATCGCTGAGGTTCAAGAAACACCAATGATTGTACACAAGTGTATGCTTCCGCCTGACACTGAGGGTACAGTAGAGAGCGTTGCAAATGATGGTGAATACACCATTGATGAGACTATTGTAACGATCATTCAGAATGATGGAACAAAGAAAGAGCTGTCTATGACTCAGAAGTGGCCAATTCGTGTGCCAAGACCAACTAATAAGCGCTATGCAGCATCAGAGCCGCTTATTACAGGACAGCGTATTCTTGATACATTGTTCCCAATCGCAAAGGGTGGTACCGCAGCTATTCCTGGTGGATTTGGAACAGGAAAGACGATGACTCAGCATCAGGTTGCAAAGTGGTCTGATGCCGATATTATTGTTTATATTGGATGTGGTGAGCGTGGAAACGAGATGACTCAGGTTCTTGAGGAGTTTTCAGAGCTTATTGACCCAAAGAGCGGCAATCCACTTATGGATCGAACTGTTTTGATTGCAAATACATCCAACATGCCGGTTGCAGCGCGTGAGGCAAGTATCTACACTGGACTGACACTGGCTGAGTATTACAGAGATATGGGTTACCATGTAGCCATCATGGCAGACTCTACATCACGTTGGGCAGAGGCTCTTAGAGAGTTGTCAGGACGTTTGGAGGAGATGCCGGCCGAGGAAGGTTTCCCAGCTTACTTAGCATCAAAGCTATCTGCATTCTATGAGCGTGCCGGCATGATGCACAATTTAAATGGAAGTGTCGGAAGTGTTACTATTATCGGCGCTGTTTCCCCGCAGGGAAGCGATTTCTCAGAGCCTGTTACACAGAACACAAAGCGTTTTGTGCGCTGCTTCTGGGGACTGGACAAATCTCTTGCTTATGCAAGACATTTCCCGGCTATCCATTGGCTGACCTCATACAGTGAGTATGTACAGGATCTGGCACCATGGTATAATGCAAAGGCTGGAAAGGATTTCATTGCAAACAGAAATCGCCTGATGGCAATCTTAAATCAGGAAAGTGCATTGATGGAAATCGTAAAGCTGATCGGTTCTGATGTACTTCCTGATGATCAGAAGCTGACGCTGGAGATCGCAAGAGTTGTTCGTCTGGGATATCTGCAGCAGAATGCATTCCACAAGGATGATACATGCGTGCCGATTGAAAAGCAGGCAGCGCAGATGCGTGTCATTCTCTACTTATACGACCGTGCTAGATCACTAGTAACGATGGGTCATCCGATGAGCGTCTTAAAGCAGAGCAACATCTTTGACCGTGTCATCAATATCAAGTATGATGTGCCGAATGATCGTCTTGATATGTTTGATCAGTATATGAAAGATATTGATACATTCTACGATGAAGTCATCGAGAAAAATGCGTAAGGAGGAGCCGTTATGGCTATTGAATATTTAGGTTTAAGTCAGATCAACGGTTCTCTGATTGCCATTGAGGGCATGAAGGATGCCGCATATGATGAAGTTGTTGAAATTGTAGTAGATGGAAAGCAAAAAAAGCTTGGCCGTATCGTTGCCTGCTATGAGGATAAGGCGATGATTCAGGTATTTGAGGGTTCTGAGAACATGTCTTTGACTAACACTCATACCCGCCTGACCGGTCATCCAATGGAGTTAGCGCTTTCACCAGATATTTTGGGTCGTACCTTTGATGGTATCGGACGTCCAATTGATGGACTGGGTCCTGTCAACGCCGAAATTAAGCGTGATGTAAACGGACTGCCGTTAAACCCAGTAACGAGAGAGTATCCGCGTAACTATATTCGTACAGGTATCTCTGCAATCGATGGACTGACCACGCTGATTCGTGGACAGAAGCTGCCGATCTTCTCTGGAAATGGTATGCCGCATGATAAGCTGGCAGCACAGATTGTAAAGCAGGCATCACTTGGTGATAATTCCGATGAAAAGTTTGCTATCGTATTTGCTGCTATGGGTGTTAAGTATGATGTTGCTGAGTTCTTCCGCAAAACATTTGAGGAGAGCGGCGTAAGTGAACATGTTACTATGTTTGTAAACTTAGCAAATGATCCTGTTGTAGAGCGTCTGATCACACCTCGTATGGCGCTGACAGCAGCAGAGTATCTGGCTTTTGAGCAGCATATGCATATCCTTGTTATTTTAACAGATATGACTTCCTTTGCAGAGGCTCTTCGTGAGGTTTCCTCTTCAAAGGGCGAGATTCCTTCTCGTAAAGGTTATCCGGGTTATCTGTATTCTGAGCTTGCTACTATCTATGAGCGTGCTGGTATTGTGCGCGGAATCAATGGTTCAGTTACACAGATTCCGATTCTGACTATGCCAAACGATGATATTACCCACCCAATCCCAGACTTGACAGGTTATATCACAGAGGGTCAGATTGTTCTTGACAGAAGCCTTTTTGGAAACAATATTTACCCGCCGATCAGCGTATTGCCGTCTCTGTCACGTTTGATGAAGGATGGTATCGGTGAGGGCTATACAAGAGCAGATCACCAGTCTGTTGCAAACCAGCTGTTCTCCTGCTATGCAAAGGTAGGAGATGCCAGAAATTTAGCAAGTGTTATCGGTGAGGATGAGCTTTCTGATCTTGACAAGAAGTATCTGGAATTTGGTAAGGCATTTGAGGGTCATTTTGTAGGACAGGGTGATCAGGAAAACAGAAGCATCATTGATACGCTTGAAATTGGCTGGGATCTGCTTCGTATGCTGCCGAGAGAAGAACTCGACCGTATTGACACTAAGATTCTTGATGTTTATTACGATAAGAAGGATGCAGATACAGACAGTGACAAGAAGCAGGCATAAGCTGTAGAGAGGAAGGCGCTATGAATATTAATATGTTCCCTACAAAGGGAAATCTGATCGCAGCCAAGAACTCGTTAGCGCTTGCCAGACAGGGTTATGACCTGATGGACAAAAAGAGAAACATCCTGGTGCGAGAAATGATGGATCTTGTGGATCAGGCGTCCACCATTCAGACTGAAATTGATACGACTTTCCGTGCAGCATATGAAGCGCTGCAGCAGGCCAATATCGAGATGGGTATTCATATGGTGCAGGACATCGCGAAGACAGTTCCAGTGGAAAACACTGTAAAGATCAAGACGCGAAGCATCATGGGTACTGAAATTCCGCTTGTGGAGTATGATAAAGAGGCTAGCGAAGGAACGCCGAATTATGCGTTCTACAGCACCAGAGTCAGCCTGGATGAGGCGCAAAAGGCATTCAATCGTGTTAAAGAGCTAACCATTAAGCTTTCCACGATAGAGACGTCAGCGATCCGTCTGGCAACAAACATTAAAAAGACGCAGAAGCGTGCAAATGCGTTAAAGAATATCACGATTCCGACCTACGAAGCAATTGTAAAGAACATTACAAATGCGCTTGAAGAGAAGGAGCGTGAGGAGTTCACGAGACTAAAGGTAATTAAAGAGAGAATATCTTAAATTAAAACCCCGGCAGTGTTTGGCTGCCGGGGTTTTTTTTGACAGGCGGTGGCTCTTTTACTGTCCCGGGTGGCTTTCAGGTGATTGACAAAATAAATTCTATATGCTACTATAACACAGTGCTAATACATTAGCATAGTAAAGTAGCTGCAGCATTCTGCGGCCAAGAAAAGGAGATTATTATTATGAGAAAAATCGTGGCAGCAGCACTTGCTGTAGGAATGGCAGCAATGACAGTAACAGGATGTTCTAGTTCAAAGAGTGAGTCAAAGGAGACGACAAAGGCAACTGCTGAGGTATCAAAGGAAACTCAAAAAGAAACAGAAAAAGCAACAGAAAAAGCAACAGAAAAAGAGACAGAGAAGGATACTGAGGCTGTATCTACAGAAGAAAAGACTAAGGAAGCATCTTCTAAGGCAGATGAAGCAGATACAGAAAAGGCAAAATCAGATGAGGCAGAGAGTGAATCCACCTCTGATCAGAAGACCTTTACAGTAGGATTTGATGCAGAGTTTCCACCGTATGGATATCGCGATGAGAGCGGAGAGTATGTTGGTTTTGATCTTGATTTAGCGGCAGAGGTTTGTGACAGACAGGGCTGGGAGTTAGTAAAGCAGCCAATTGACTGGGATTCTAAGGATATGGAGCTGTCCACTGGTGCAATTGATTGTATCTGGAATGGATTCACTATGAATGGCCGCGAGGATGATTATACATGGTCTGATCCATATATTGATAACAGTCAGGTATTTGTTGTTGCAGCAGATTCAGGAATTGAAAATAAATCAGATTTAGCAGGAAAGGTAGTGGCTGTTCAGAAGGATTCTTCCGCACTGGCAGCACTTAATGACGAAGAAAATAAGGACAATATTGCGCTTAGAGATTCATTCTCACAGCTTATTGAGTATGCTGATTATAATACAGCATTTATGGATCTTGAGCAGGGAGCAGTTGAGGCTGTTGCTATTGATATCGGTGTTGCACAGTATCAGATTGATAAAAGAGAAGAGGGCGCTTATGTAATGCTTTCAGGTGATGACAATAAGTTAGCATCTGAGCAGTATGCAGTTGGCTTCAAAAAAGGAAATGAAGAGCTTCGCGATACAGTTCAGGATACACTTGATGAGATGGTAAAGGATGGAACCTTTGCAGAGATTGCAGAAAAGTGGGGACTTACAGACAGTGTTTGCCTCGGAAAATAATACATAAGCTGGAAAGGCAACGACTATGGATATAATGGCAATGACAGCACAGCTTGCGGAAGGCTTTCTTGTGACTGTCCAAATATTTGTGCTTACGCTTTTATTTTCTCTGCCGCTTGGCATGTTGGTGGCATTTGGGCGCATGTCCAGATGCAAAATAATAAAGCTGATTGCAAAGCTTTACATCTCTGTTATGAGAGGAACACCGTTGATGCTGCAGATTATCGTAGTATATTTTGCACCATATTATATGTTTCGTATGAAGATGGGACCTAGCTACCGTTTTCCGGCAGTTATAATCGCGTTTGTTATCAATTATGCAGCATATTTTGCAGAAATTTATCGTTCTGGTATAGAATCCATGCCAAATGGACAGTACGAGGCAGCACAGGTGCTTGGTTACAACAAAGCGCAGACTTTCATTCGCATTATTCTGCCGCAGGTAATTAAACTAGTGCTTCCATCCATCACAAATGAGACTATTACACTTGTTAAGGATACATCGCTTGCATTTACGATTTCAATTGCAGAGATGTTCACTGTCGCCAAGCAAATTGGTGCAGCACAGACAAGCGTAATGCCGCTTTTGGCAGCAGGTATTTTCTATTATGTATTTAACCTGATTGTGGCAACAGTGATGGAGTATATCGAAAAACGGCTTTCGTATTATAGGTAGGTAAAAATATGGCAGTTCAAAATAATAAAGCGGAAGGCACAGTCCTTCTGGAGATGAAGCATGTAAAAAAGAGCTTTGACAAAAGTGGTGTTTTAAAAGATATTTCTCTGAAAGTGAGAGAAGGTCAGGTGGTTTCCATTATAGGACCGTCCGGTTCTGGAAAGTCTACATTGCTTCGCTGTGCAACGCTTCTTGAAAAGATGGATGCAGGAGAGCTGATTTATCTTGGCGAAAAGGCAGCGTGGGAGCAGGATGATAAAAAAGGGCAAAAGCGCTGCGTCTATGCGCCAAAGGATAAGCTTAAGCAGATTCGATCTTATTTCGGTCTTGTTTTCCAAAGCTTTAATCTTTTTCCGCATTACTCTGTTATGAAAAACATCATCGATGCGCCTGTATGTGTGAATCATGTGAGTAAAAATGAAGCAAAAGAGCGGGCCAAAAAGCTTCTTGCGCAGCTAGGGCTTTCTGATAAAGAAAATGCCTATCCATGCCAGCTTTCCGGCGGTCAGCAGCAGCGAGTTTCAATAGCACGAGCACTTGCATTGCAGCCAAAGATTCTTTTCTTTGATGAACCAACTTCTGCGCTAGACCCAGAGCTGACAGCAGAGGTGTTAAAGGTCATCCGCCAGTTAGCTCAAAATCATATGACAATGATTATTGTCACACATGAGATGCAGTTTGCAAAAGAAGTTTCCGATCACATCGTCTTTATGGAACAGGGAGTGATCGTGGAAGAAGGAACGCCAGATGAACTGTTTTCATCTGAAAATGCCCGCGTAAGAGAGTTTATCGGGAAGGTTAGTGCTTAATTTTACAGCAAAGCCCGAAGGCGAATGGATTTCGTAATCTTTTCATTGACAAGCTCACGTTTATGGAGTACAATAGTTTATCGTATAAGATGGACTAATTTTGTGATCATGGCGTGGGGCTGCGGCTTGAAATGGCGGTGAAACGACTGTGAGAACGAGAAATATACAGGAAGAGATGAGGACGCCATGGAGCCAAAAGACAATATAATCTGGCCAAGTTTTAAAAGACAATTTAATACAGCAGTGTCCGGCGATAATACCGTGCGCAAGGCAGTTCCTTATCTGGATCGCTACCAGCAGGAACAGCTTGAGCGTCAGCAGGAGCGTCAGAAACGCTGGGAAAAACAGATTCACAAACGTGCAGTACAGAAGGAATTTGAAGAGCGCAGAAGAAGAGCAAATGCACTGACCTTTGCTGAGGCATCAGTAGTCGGTGTTTTGTGTGCTGTGCTTTTATTTGCATGTATTTTTTACGTAGGTCAGCAGGCAAAGTTAAACCAAAGCAATACAAAGCTTGCGTCATTGCAAAAAACATATGCTTCCCTTGTTGAGGACAATAACGCTAAAAGCAGTGAAATTGAAGGGTCAGTTGATTATGAGCGTATTTACGATTACGCAGTCAACGAGCTAGGCATGATGTATCCAGAAAAGGGACAGACTGTTACATATAAGAGAAATCCAGGCAGTTATGTAAAGCAGGGCGAAGAGATTCCGAGCAATTAAGAATGAATAATGCGTTGATTGGCATATTTAAGAAAAACCTCCATAAATATGAGATAGATATCATATTTATGGAGGCTTTTTATGTCTGCTGCTAATTTAAGAATGAACAACAAAAGAAATCAATATCGAAATCAGTATCACTTGATTTGCCGAGTCATTAGTATCTGCCTGTGTGCTCTTTTTTGCCTGTCTTTTGGCTGTACATCAAAAAAGGAAGAACGTCTGCAGGAGATTGATTTTACAGTAGTGGATGATGATGAGATTCCAGAAGAATTAAAGACAATCATTGATCAGAAAAAAACAGGAGAGTTCAAACTGACCTATGCTGATCAGGATGAACTCTACATAGTGGTTGGTTATGGAAAACAGCTGACCGGCGGATACAGTATTCAGTTTCCAGACGTGTATCTGACAAAAGAGAATATTGTTGTCACAAGTGTATTGCTTGGTCCGGAAGGAGAAGAACCTGCGAATATCAGTTATCCATACGCGGTCATTAAAATCGAATATAGGTCAGAGCCAGTACTGTTCCAGTAAATTATAAAAACGGTGCTTATGACTTATGCCGCTTTGAAAAATTTACTGAAGCATTACTTTTCTGTTTCATAGTCTTTCATCAAATCCGTCAGGTAATTTTTGATCTCAATGAATTTAGGAATATAAATAAAGAAGTAACCGACACTCATTCCTGACAGGAAAATACAGAGCCAATAGGTCCAGTGGGAAATCTGAGTCAAAAGAATACATAAAAGACCTACGACCCACACGATGATCATACCCTGTTTTAAAGAAAGGTATGGACGGCGGTTTGTCACTTTCTTTTTTAAATACATCATGTAGACTGCACCAAGCACTATGCCGGCAGCCGCAAGTAAAATGGTGATCCATGGGGAAAGCAGTTCTGGACGCTTAATCATCTTTACAAGTAATAGGCTGATATAGAAGCCTGTGCCAAAGCCGTAGATAAGCCACGGAAAAATGTTGTTGCGAAAAGGAGAATCCTTTTTCATGCTGAATTTCATATCATTGCCTTTCTGCGAATATTATTTTTAATTAAAATGATACCGTGCCTATGTATAAAAGTCAATAAGTGCTGCAAACAGGAAATCATTAAATTTTTGTAACTATCCAGTTGAAATCTATCGGCGAAGATGCTATACTTACAGAAGATTGTGAAAAAATAATCACACAAGCAATTAAAGGAGGTACTTCAATGTTAGTAACAGCTGAAGAGATGCTTAAGAAAGCAAAGGCCGGCAAGTATGCAGTAGGCCAGTTCAATATCAATAACCTGGAGTGGACCAAGGCAATCCTTGCAACCGCACAGGAACTGCAGAGCCCGGTTATCCTTGGTGTTTCCGAGGGTGCTGGTAAGTATATGACTGGTTTCGGTACAGTAGCAGCTATGGTAAAGGCTATGATTGAGGAAATGAACATCACTGTTCCGGTTGCTCTGCATCTGGATCATGGAACCTATGAAGGATGCTATAAGTGCATCAAGGCTGGTTTCTCCTCCATCATGTTTGATGGTTCTCATCTGCCGATCGAAGAGAATATCGAGAAGACCAAGGAGCTTGTTGCTGTATGCAAGGGCATGGGAATGTCTCTTGAGGCAGAAGTTGGTTCTATCGGCGGCGAGGAAGATGGCGTTGTAGGTATGGGCGAGTGTGCAGATCCAGAAGAGTGCAAGAAAATTGCTGATCTTGGTGTAACCATGCTGGCAGCAGGTATCGGAAACATTCACGGTGTATATCCGGCTAACTGGAAGGGATTAAGCTTTGAGACACTGGCAGCAGTAAGCGAGAAGGTTGGCGATATGCCGCTTGTTCTTCACGGTGGTACAGGTATCCCGGCTGACATGATTAAGAAGGCAATCTCTCTGGGCGTTTCCAAGATCAATGTAAACACAGAGTGCCAGTTGTCCTTCGCAGCAGCTACTCGTGAGTATATCGAGGCTGGCAAGGATCAGAAGGGTAAGGGCTTTGACCCAAGAAAGCTGTTAGCACCAGGTGCTGAGGCAATCAAGGCTACCGTTAAGGAAAAGATGGAGCTGTTCGGTTCTGTAGGTAAGGCTTGAAACAAATAAGACAATTATCGTTCAGGTTTAGCGTGAAAAAGAGGAACATTTCACAAAAGTGAAACGATTCTGGAAAAACACTTGCTTTTCTGAATGAAAAGGTGTATTTTATTGTCATCAGTGATTGAAACAGACAATCACGACCTGACTGGAACAAGGGCGTTCTTATCTTAGTTGATAAGGGCGCTCTTTCTTTTACTTTATCATAGTAAAGTGGTCGATAATATATCAGTTCAGTCAGGTGGCTCTGCAGAATAGCTTAACAGAAGAAAAGGCAGCAGACAGAGCGTTATATCAGTATAGAATGAGAGGGTTGAAAACATGAGCGGCAGAATTACAGAGTTATTTAACAACAATGTTTTTACAGATGCTGAGATGAAGGCTCGTCTTCCGAAGAAGGTTTATAATGAAGTGAAGGCGTGCAAGCTGGATAAGGGATCTGCAGACATCGTTGCACAGGCAGTAAGAGACTGGGCAATTGAGAAAGGTGCAACACATTTTACACATGTATTTGAACCACTGACAATGCTTACTGCAGAGAAGCATGACTCCTTCGTTTCGCTTCCAGATGAAGATGGTAAGGTCATGATGGATTTTACCGGAAAAGAATTGTGTGAGTCCGAGCCAGATGGTTCATCCTTCCCGTCAGGTGGTATTCGTGATACCTCTCGCGCAAGATCTTACACTTCATGGGATATGACTTCACCGATTTACGTAAAGGAGGATGCAATTGGAACCATTCTTTGTATCCCGGCAGCATTCTGCTCATACACAGGTGAAGCACTTGATGCAAAGACACCGCTTCTTCGTTCTATGGACGCAGTAAGTGAGCAGGGTGTCAGACTTCTTCGTCTGTTAGGAAACACTACATCTACAAAGGTGACTGCAGGTGTTGGACCTGAGCAGGAGTATTTCATTGTAGACAGAGATAAATATTTACAGAGAGATGACCTTGTATTTACAGGTCGTACACTGTTTGGCGCACCGGCTCCAAAGGGACAGGAGCTCGATGATCAGTATTTTGGTGTAATTCCGGAGCGTGTTGGTTCCTTTATGAAGGAGCTAAACGAAGAGCTGTGGAGATTTGGTATCACTGCAAAGACACAGCATAACGAGGTTGCGCCAGGACAGCATGAGGTTGCTCCGATTTTCTCTGTGACAAACGTTGCAGCAGACAGCAACCTGCTTTTAATGGATACCTTAAAGAAGGTTGCAACACGTCACGGTCTTGTATGTTTGCTTCATGAGAAGCCATTTGCAGGCGTAAATGGTTCTGGTAAGCACAACAACTGGTCTCTTTCCACAGATGATGGTATTAATCTGTTTAAGCCAAGCAAGAAGCCAGAGACTGATACTCGCTTCCAGTTAGTTGTTGGCTGCGTTATGAAGGCAGTGAAAAAGCATGCACTTCTTCTTCGTACCGCTGCTTCTAACCCAGGAAATGATCATCGTTTGGGTGCAAATGAGGCACCGCCAGCAATTATTTCTATCTTCTTAGGTGATCAGATTGGTGGTGTAGTTGATCAGATTATCGAGAAGGGATATGCAGATTCATCTATTCCAGCTGGAATGCTTGATCTTGGTGTAAAGGAGTGCCCGGCTGTTGATAAGGATCCGACCGACCGTAACCGTACATCACCATTTGCATTTACCGGAAACCGTTTCGAGTTTAGAATGGTTGCTTCATCCTGCAACGTTGCAGAGCCAAACATTGTATTAAATGCAATGATGGCAGAAGCATTCTCTGATGCAGCAGATGCAATTGAGGCAAAGCTTAGAGAAGGTAAGCACACAGATGTTGCTGTTCGCGAAGTGACTGCAGAGTTTATCCGTGAGAACAAGGATATCTACTTTAACGGAAACGGATATACTGACGAGTGGGTTGCAGAGGCCGAAAGACGTGGTCTTCCAAATGTAAAGACATGGGTTGACTCCATCAAGTCTGTTACAGAGCCAACGACAGTAGAGATGTATGAGAAGTTCCACATCTTAACAAAGAGAGAGCTTGAGGCTCGTGCAGAAGTCTTCTATGAGACATACAGCAAGACTTTAAATATTGAAGCAGGTACAATGATTGATATGGTAACAAAGAAGATCATTCCGGCTGTTATCAAGTATGAGAACAATCTGGCTGCATCTGTAAATACTATTAAGTCTGCATACGCAGCAGCAAACATCTCCACTCAGGAGGGTATGCTTCATGAGATTGCCGAGCTTCTTGGTGAAACATATAAGGCATTAAAGAAGTTAAGTGATGTTCACGCAAAGGCTGTTGCTATGGAAGGAAAAGAGCAGGCATTCTATTATAAGGATGTTGTAAAGGAAGCAATGGATGAGCTACGTGCACCAGTTGATAAGCTTGAGGTATTAGTAGAGCGCAAGGTATGGCCGATGCCAACATATGGCGATCTTCTGTTTGAAATCTAAAAACAAAAGTGATTGTAAATGCGCTTCTGAATACTTAATAAAATATAAAAGAATGCATAGCTGTCCGAAAATTCTTCGGACAGCTATCTTTTTTACTTGACAATCAATAGTAGATAAAGGTAGAATAAGTATATATGTGTACAGAAAGGCGTGGTTATTTCTATGGGGATAACGAATATTTTATTATTGGTATTAGGATATGTTCTACTGTTATTTAGTACAAAGCTAGTCAATGGAGGCGGAATTTCTATTATGAGAAAAGGACCGACATCCGATGCGCAGGAGCGAATTTTTTCCTGGTTTGCACTTAGCTTGATGCCATTTTTAAGCATAGCAATCTCAGGTGGTGTATTAGGTCTTGGGAACATGGTATTTACAGCAGCGCTGACAGCTGGTGTACTGCAGCTTCTTTTGATCTATGGAATGCTTGGAATCACTGGAACGTACCGTCTCGCAGGCAATGCACTTCGCGATCTTGTGCTTCTTCTTGTTTGCGTTGTGCTTCTGATTGTTTGTACTAACTACACCTGGAGTAAAGGTCATCCAGCAAGCACGATCTCTAGGGGAATGGGTCTTTTTCTTTGTGTTCTTGCAGTAGCGTTTACTGTGTGGATGCTTCCTTATTTTATGGGAAAAAACCGTAAGCTTCAGCGCCGTCCTGATACGGATTTTGTTCCGGCAATTGTGTTTACGCTTGTGGGACTTGCACTGGCAGGTCTTGGCGGTGTTCTTCTTATGAATAATACGGCAGCGCTTACCCATGCGCTGAACATAGAGCAGGGTGTGCTTGGTGTTGCTGTGATCGGCGTAGGCCTTGTACTTCCAGAGTATGTGCGTGTAGCAAGAAAGTACTGGATGAACACACAAAAACCAGTATCAATGCATTTGACACTTGCTACTGGAAATCTTGGATTATTGCTTATGATAGGTCTTAGTGCAGTAATTTCACCTATTATTGTTACATTTGCAGGTGCGTACCTGCTGCTTGCATGTGTGGTGGCGATTATCGTATTTGGTATTTTGTTCTACGTAGGCGGTGAAGTTGGAAAAATTAAGGCGCTCTTGTTTTTAGCTGGTTTTGCTCTTGTTTTTGTGCTTCTTATGAAGTTTAGCTTGCATTAAGCAACAAATTAGGAGAAAGAGAGGGAGAAGTTATGCTGTTTTCGGATATTACGGATTGTGAAATGCTAGTTTATCGATGTATTCAGGAAGCTGATAATGAAATTGGTCTGGTTGGCATCATGGATGAACTTGAAAAGAAATACCAGAAGGACTGGAAACGTTCAACGGTATGTACATTTATTGCACATTTGATTGAAAAAGGTTATGTAAATGGAAGAAGAGAAGGACGTGTGTTCTACTATTCTTCAGCAATCAATGATAAGAAGTTTTTGGAAGCACAGGTAAAGCAATTCATGAATTTCTGGTTTGACGGATCTCTCGAAGAACTGGTGCAGTATGCATGCTTGGCTAAAGGAATTTCAAAGAAGAATGCAGCTGAGGTTGTAGCTGCGATAAAGGAGCTTGAAAAGAAGTAAGAAGATGCTGCAGAGTTCCCTGCGGCATCTTTCTCATTTATTGAGGTGAAAGGATCTGAAGAATTATGGAAAACCAGAATACACCATTGTGGGATGCCTCGCTTGACATCAATGAACGGTTAGACTGGCTGCTTGAGGCACTGAATCTGGATGAAAAATGCAGGATGTTTTCGACGCTTACACCAGAAGTGGCGCGTCTTGGAATCCGAAGTACTTATCTGGGTGAAGAAGCTGCTCATGGTGTGGAAGCAAAGCATGATCGAAGCGTAAACTGGGGAGCACCGAAGCCGACAACGACATTTCCACAGCCGTTTGGTATGAGTCAGACTTGGGATACTAAGCTTATGGAAAAAATGGGGGCAGCCGTTGGAGATGAGGCACGAATCCTCTATTATCGAGAGGGTGAACATGGCGGTCTATGTCGTTGGGCACCGATGGCGGAGCCAGAGCGTGATCCCCGTTTTGGAAGGACAGAAGAAGGATTTGGCGAAGATCCCCATTTGGGTGGTCAAATGGCATCTGCTTATATAAAGGGGATGCGTGGTGATAATCCTAACTATATAAAAACAGCAGCTACGCTTAAATATTTTACCGGTTATAATTCAGAAGATCGGCCACTTCGTGTATCAATTGATCCGCGCAGCTTTTATGAATATTATTTGGAGCCGTATCGCAGGTGCATCATAGAAGGCGGTGCGGAAGGCGTTATGACAGCAAGTAATGCAATCAATGGCACACCAGCACTTTTGGGCGATCATTTACAGGAGGTACTTCGTAAAGAGTGGCGTTTTAGCGGTCATATCGTTGGAAATGAATGTTCGCTAGAAGAACTGTGTCAGGATGAGCGTTTTTCTGACAGGGAAAATACAGCAGCTCTTGCAATAAAGGCAGGCGTGGATTGTTTTGCTGATGAGCCTGAGTTTGTGGAAGCAGCGGTGCGCGGTGCCTACGACAGAAATCTTCTTTCAATGCAGGACATTAATCAGGCGGTGCGCCGCAGCTTTGCGACAAGGATTCGTCTTGGTATGTTTAATAAAAAAGAAGATGATCCATTTGCAAATCCAGATGAATCACTTTTAGGCGGCAGTGATCATGCTGATTTGTCACGTCAGGCTGGACGAGAGGCAATTGTACTTTTGAAAAATGAAGAACAGATATTGCCTATTTCTCCAAAAGAAAACGAAAAAATTGCAGTAATAGGACCATTGGCAAATGAATGGTTTAAGGATTGGAATGGAGGTATCCCGCCATATCGTATTTCACCGTATGAAGGAATAAGAGATGCATTTGGTGAAGATTGTGTGACTTACACAGATGGAAAAAAGCGTCTTTGTCTTCGTTGTGGAGAGAGGTTTGTCTGTCTGACGCAAGAAGGACGACTGGCGCTGGGTTCGCGCTCAGAGGCTGAGGAATTTGTTATAACTGACTGGGGACAGGGAAAAATGAATCTGCAGGCGGCATCGACAGGATGCTATCTGACAAGCGTAGATGAGAATGGAAAGTTATTTGCAAACCGCAGTGAGGCATTTGGGCGTCATGTAAAAGAATGCTTTTGTGTGGAGATGCTGTCAGATGGACGTTTTCGCCTGACAACATGGCGTGGACGTGATGTGTATTGGGACAGCGAGGGTATGCTTCGTGCAGCAACAGATGAGCAGGTTGGCATTGGCTGGCCAGGCGAAAATCGTGCATTATTTGGAATTGAGCAGACTTGGGATGGTACGGCTCGTGCAGTGACTTTAGCATCAGAGGCTGATAAAGTAGTTATTGTACTTGGAACAAATCCAGTGATCAATGGTCAGATAGGACAGGACAGGGAGAAGTATGGACTTCCAAGTGCTCAGATAGCATTGTTTGAAGCTGTGAAAAAGGTGAATGAGCAGGTGATCGTCGTTGTTGTAAGCAACTATCCGCACGATCTGATGCCGTTACAGGAAGCAAAAGCCATTCTCTTTACGCCGTCTGGCTGTCAGGAACTGGGAAGAGCTATTGCAGATGTTATGTCTGGCTCATATAATCCGTCAGGAAGACTGAATATGACATGGTATTCATCATTTGAAGATCTTCCGGCAAAAAATGAATGTGATATTATTCGCACGCGCCAGACTTATCAATATTATAGAGGCAAAAAACAATATCCGTTTGGATATGGATTGTCCTATACCTCGTTTGTATATGATATTTTCGCAGTGGAGCAGGAAAAGGAGCAGCTTAAGGCTGTGCTTCGTGTGCGAAATACTGGAAATTGTGATGGTGCAAAGGTTATCCAAATTTATGCGGCAAAGGAGGAAGCGTCACTTACACGACCAGATAAAAAGCTTGTCGGTTTTGCATTTGTTATGCTCCATGCAAATGAATCTAAGGAAGTGACAATTAAAATTCCATTTAGAGAGCTGATGATCTATGATGTGATTACAGAAAGCATGATGCTTTCCGATGGTGGATATCGAATCTGGATAGGAGAGGATGCAGATACACAGGCACAGATAATAGAAAGTGATGGCACTAAGCGTCCAGCGCAGGCTATTGTCTGCCTTGAGGGTGATATTCGTATTCGTCGTGATTTTGCCAATATTACAGGAGCCTGGCTTTATGATGAGTGCAGAAATGTGAGAATCTCAAAACGAGAGGGTGTTCAAGTTGTCTGCATCAGCAATAAGGCGCAGGAAGCGATGATGGAGTACACAATGGGTGATAATGACAGCCTTGGCAGCGAGCTTCATTTGAAGCTTTATGCGATAGAAGGCAGTAAGTTAAAAATTACCATAAATGATAAAGATTCACAGATGTTTGCGCTAAACACGCAGGGCATGATTCAGGAGGTTTGCATAAACCTTTCTGAGGAAATGGCAGTCTGGGGATATGTGGATGAAATCATTACATTGAAACTTTCTATGAAGGGTGTTATGGGCATTAGTTATTTCTGGTTTGAATAATTACGAATTAAATAATAAGGGAGAATAGATCATGGAAGAAAAGAATACAACTATGGGAACAACTGAAACAATGGAGGATTACAAGGAGGCACTTGAGGCATCCTATCGCAGAATCCGTCCAGGTGATATCGTGACAGGAACAGTTATCGATGTAAATGATCAGGATGTGACAATTGATTTTAATTACTATGCACCAGGCAGAATCCCAGTGACTGAGTTAAGCGATGATCCAACATATCATGTACTGGAAAATGTCGCAGTTGGTGATACACTTACTGCAACAGTTGTAAAGACAGATGATGGTGCCGGAAATATGCTTCTTTCCTGCAAGGATGCAGCTGAGGAGTTGGCATGGGATAAACTGCAGGAAGCACAGAAAACAAAGAAGGTTTACCATGTAAAGGTGGCAGGTGCTGTAAATGGCGGATGTGTAGCTTATGTAGAAGGTGTGCGCGGATTCATCCCGGCATCGAAGCTTGCATTAGAATATGTAGAGGAGCCGGCAGATTACTTAAATAAGGAGCTTGATGTTCAGGTAATATCAGTGGATGAGGGAGCAAAGAGAGTAGTTCTGTCTGCAAAGGAGCTTCTTTTGGCGAAGGTTATGGAAGAAAAGAACAAGAAGATCAACAAGTATACAGTTGGCACTGTTATGGAAGGAACAGTTGAACAGTTAAAGGATTACGGTGCATTTGTAAATATTGGTGATGGAATTACAGGACTGGTTCATATTTCGCAGATCAGCGACAGAAGATTAAAGCATCCAAGTCAGGTATTAAAGGAAGGCGATAAGGTTAAGGTAAAGATTATAAAGATCGAGAACAATAAGATTTCCTTAAGTATCCGTGAGGCAGCTGAGCTTACAAGCCGTGAGGTAGAGGAGGAAGGACCAGCTGAGTACGAGGATAACGGTGCAGCAGCAACTGGTCTTGGCGCACTGCTTAAGGGATTTAAGTTAAATTAAGGTCTGATTTAAGAAAGGTATGATTTTATGGCAGACGAGATGGAACTTTTAAAAGAATGGATAAAGACAAGCAAAAACATTGTATTTTTCGGAGGGGCAGGCGTGTCAACCGAGAGCAATATCCCGGATTTTAGAAGCACAGACGGTCTGTACAATCAGGAATACGCCTATCCGCCTGAAACAATTCTTAGTCACAGCTTTTACAAAAAAAAGCCAGAGGAGTTTTTTAGGTTTTATCGAAACAAAATGCTGTTTCCAAATGCACAGCCAAATGCAGCGCACAAAGCGCTTGCAAGGCTGGAGCAGCAGGGAAAATTAAAGGCAGTGATCACACAAAACATTGATGGTCTGCATCAAAAGGCAGGAAGCAGAGAAGTGCTAGAGCTTCATGGAAGCGTACTTCGAAATTATTGTGAGCACTGCGGCAGATTCTATAGCCTGGAAGATCTTATGGAAAAGAAAGAGTTAGTGCCAAAGTGTAGCTGCGGCGGAATCATTAAACCGGATGTGGTTTTGTATGAGGAAAGTCTAAATCAGAAGACATTGGAGCAATCTGTGCGCTATATTAGTCAGGCTGACATGCTAATTGTAGGCGGAACATCGCTGACAGTATACCCAGCGGCAGGACTGATTGATTATTACCGGGGAAACAAGCTTGTTTTAATCAATATGGCAGCGACAGTGAGGGATGGCATGGCAGATTTGATTATAAAAAGAAAGATAGGAGAGGCACTTTCAGAGGCAGTAGAGTAAGCTTTTACAGGCCTGTCTTAGGAGTATGAAAATGGATTTTGAGGTTGGAGATAGAATTATCATGAAAAAACCGCACCCATGTGGAAGCAAGGAATGGGAAGTTTTGCGTGTTGGAATAGACTTTCGTATTCGCTGCTGTGGATGCGATCACCAGATCATGGTGCCGAGAAAGCTTGTAGAGAAAAACACGAAAAGTATTAAAAAGGCGGAATGAGAGTCCAAGAAAAGTTCACGGAACGCCCATTCACAAAACCGCACTAACGTGCTTTCGTTGCTTCGCAACTTTGTTTTGTTCATTAACGTGCGTTCACTTCGTTCAGCTGATTCGTCCAATCCTCATGCAAGCATGGGATTTGTACGAACACATCTGAACGCGTGAACTTTTTTATAAAAAAGTGCTTGCATTTTCTTTGCAGATATGGTAAAGTTAAAAACTGTGATGTAATATCATATCCTTGCTCTCCAGCAGGTGGAGGGCCAGAGACCAGAAGGAGGTAGAAAACATGAATAAGTACGAGTTAGCAGTTGTATTAAGTGCAAAGCTTGAGGAAGAAGAGAGAGCTGCAGCAATCGAGAAGGTACAGGGCTACATCACCCGTTACAACGGCGTTGTTACCAACGTTGATGATTGGGGTAAGAAGAGACTGGCTTATGAGATTCAGAAGTCTAAAGAGGCTTACTATTACTTCATCCAGTTTGATGGTGATGCAGAGTGTCCAGGTGAAGTTGAGAGACACATCCGCATTATGGAACCGGTTGTCAGATATCTTTGCGTTAAGCAGGAAGCGTAAGCAGGGCGCTTAGGCATCAGGCTTAAGCATTTTAGAAAGGGCATGGTTATTAACTATGAATAAAGTTATTTTAATGGGAAGACTTACCCGAGACCCAGAAGTTCGTTACTCACAGGGAGAACGCCAGATGGCTATTGCAAGATATACACTGGCTGTAGATCGCAGAGGACGCGCAAATACATCCAATGGTGAGCAGACAGCTGACTTTATTCAGTGTGTAGCATTTGACCGTTCAGCAGAGTTTGCTGAGAAATATTTTCATCAGGGAACAAAGCTAGTGGTTACCGGACGCATTCAGACCGGCAGCTATACCAATAAGGATGGCCAGAAAGTTTATACGACAGATGTGATTGTTGAGGATCAGGAGTTTGCAGAGAGCAAGTCAGCAAGTGCAGGTTCAGACAATGGCGGTTACAGACCGGCAATGTCTCAGTCCAGACCAGAGCCGGCAAGCGCAGTTGCAAGCGGATTTATGAACATCCCAGACGGCGTAGAAGACGAAGGACTTCCATTTAACTAATGATGTCAAAGACAGACGGAGAAAACGTCCATAATCAAAGCGAAAATCGCTTGATAGATTGAAAATCAAAAAGGAGAGAAGAACATGGCTTACAATAAGGCAGAAAAAACTGATTCCTCCATGAAGAGAAGAGCACCTCGCAGAAGAAAGAAGGTTTGCGTATTCTGTGGAGAGAACAACGGCGTTATCGATTACAAGAACGTTGCAATGTTAAAGAAGTATGTTTCCGAGAGAGGAAAGATCCTTCCGAGAAGAATTACCGGAACTTGTGCAAAGCATCAGAGAGCAATGACCGTAGCTATCAAGAGAGCTCGTCATATCGCACTTATGCCATATACAGTAGAGTAATCAGATATAAAAATAAAAAATCTGGTGTAATAACTAGATTATTGAAAGGAGCGCACGAAAGTGCGCTCTTTTTTTAGAAGATACAATCACATCAGTTAAGATCAGCAAGGTAGATATCGCCGATGGAGAGGAACTGGAAGGAGCAACTATCCAGCTCATCGATAAAGACAAATGCAGGGGCGGTGCCCTTCGTTTGTAACACAATTGACATATATTTGCATTTGCTTTATCATGGTATTGTATGTGAAAAGTCGCATGCAGAAAGGAAATGTATCAATGAGTGAGAATGTAAATGTATGTGAGTATATAGAATCAAAATGTGTTCATGTTGAGGCAGATTGCTTTGACCTTGAACAGATCATGGAGAGTGGACAATGCTTCAGAATTTATAAACTTTCTTTGCAGGAGCAGGAAAAGCTTTGCAAAAGCAAGGGTTTGGAGAATTGTGAAAGCATGGCATGGTATCGAGTCATGGCTGCAGATAAAAAAGTTTTTGTTTGCCAGAATGGTGTCCATCTGATATTCTTTTGCAGCAAAGAGGAATACAAGCAGTTCTGGTGTCATTACTTTGATTTGGATTTTGATTACCGCAGTTATGAAAAGGCAATTGATGCGGATGACAATTATCTAAAGTCTGCATTTGCATATGGAAAAGGTATCCGTATTTTGAACCAGGATCCATGGGAAATGCTAATCACCTTTATAATTTCACAAAGAAAAAATATTCCAGCAATACGTCAGGCAGTGGAAAGCTTATCGACGACATGCGGAACATGTATAGATAAGGAAAATGAGTTTTTTGCATTTCCAACGCCAACGCAGCTAGCAGGATTAAGCTTGTCTGATCTGCAGGATCTTTCTTTGGGATATCGGGCAAAATATGTGTATGAAGCTGCCCAAAAGGTAGCATCCGGGGAATTAGACATAAAAAAATGGGCTATGCTTGGTGATGACGACTTGCATAAAGCACTTCTTTCATGTTATGGCGTTGGTGAAAAGGTTGCAAATTGTGTGGCGTTGTTTGGATATCATCGTATAGGTGCATTTCCGGTAGATGTATGGATTGACCGAATCCAGAAAACCTATTATAATGGAAGTTTCCCAGTAGAAAAATACGAAGGATTTGCCGGTGTCATGCAGCAATATATGTTTTATTACGAAAGAAAAATGGCCACAGATCATTCAAAAAAAGCACGTAAACAGTCGGAAAAATAGAATAATTCATATTTATTTCACACAAAATTTAGCACTCTCACCTTGACAGTGCTAATGAAAAGGGGTATGATACGAATAGGCTAAAATATGCCGAAAGCTTTGGAAATCCAAGGCAGAATGTGAGGTGCTTATGGAAGTAGATGACAGGCCGAACAGGCCAAAAAAACCGATGCTGACCTATTGGGTCATTGCCATCATTGTGTTTTTGCTTTTAAATACATTTGTATTTCCGAATCTGTTTAGACGACAGGTAGAGCAGACGGATTACAGCACATTTCTCCAAATGATCGAGGAAAAGAACATTGGAGAAGTCAGTGTAGAAGATACGCAGATTACCTTCTCAGACAAGAGTGGTGAGCATATTTACAAGACAGGAACAATGAACGATCCTGATCTTGTAAATCGTCTTGAGGAAGCTGGTGCTGTATTTAGTAAGCCAATTGTTCAGCAGATGGGCATGCTTGAATATATGTTGATAAGCTATATTCTTCCAATTGCGCTTTTTGCGCTTTTGGGATGGTTTCTTTCCAGAAAAATGATGAGCAAGATGGGCGATGGAGAGAGCATGATGACCTTTGGCATGGGCGGAGGTTCAAAGAGCAATGCTAAAGTTTATGTAAAATCCGTTGATGGTATTAAATTTAAAGATGTTGCCGGAGAGGAGGAAGCCAAAGAACTTCTTCAGGAGATCGTTGATTTCCTTCATAATCCGGAAAAGTATCGCGAGATCGGTGCGAAAATGCCAAAAGGTGCGCTTCTTGTAGGCCCTCCTGGAACTGGTAAGACAATGCTTGCCAAAGCAGTAGCTGGTGAAGCAGATGTTCCGTTCTTCTCCATTTCAGGTTCCGAATTTGTTGAGATGTTCGTTGGTATGGGTGCCGCAAAAGTAAGAGATCTGTTTAAACAGGCCAATGAAAAGGCTCCATGTATTGTTTTTATCGACGAGATTGATGCAGTTGGAAAGAAAAGAGAGAGTGGTCAAATCGGCGGCAATGATGAGCGTGAGCAGACGTTAAATCAGCTGCTGTCAGAGATGGATGGTTTTGATGGTTCTAAGGGTGTTGTCATTTTGGCAGCGACAAACCGTCCGGAGTCTCTAGACCCTGCACTTCTTCGTCCAGGCCGTTTTGACCGCCGTATTCCGGTTGAACTGCCTGATCTTAAGGGTCGTGAGGATATTTTGAAGGTACATGCGGCAAAGATTAAGATTGCAGACAATGTTGACTTTAACGCAATTGCGCGAACAGCAGCAGGTGCATCTGGTGCTGAGCTTGCCAACATTGTTAATGAGGCAGCACTTCGTGCCGTCCGTGATGGAAGAAAATTTGCAACACAGACTGATTTAATGGAAAGTGTTGAAGTAGTTATTGCTGGTTATCAGAAAAAGAACCGTATTCTTTCAACGAAAGAAAAACTGATCGTTTCGTATCACGAGGTCGGACATGCGCTTGTAGCAGCGCTGCAGACAAATTCCGCACCAGTGCAGAAGATTACGATCATCCCGCGTACATCAGGTGCGCTTGGCTTCACAATGCAGGTTGATGAAGGCGAAAAGTATTTGATGACAAAGGAAGAACTTGAAAACAAGATTGCAACCTTTACCGGAGGACGCGTGGCAGAGGAGCTTGTGTTCGGTGATGTGACAACAGGTGCATCAAACGATATTGAGCAGGCAACTAAGCTTGCACGTGCAATTATCACCAGATATGGCATGAGTGAGTTCGGTATGGTAGCAATGGAAAGCTTAAATAATGTTTACTTAGGTGGAGACACCAGTATGAGCTGTTCACAGGAGACAGCTGCGAAGATCGATGATCTTGTAGTGGCACTTGTGCAGAAGCAGTATGAAAAGGCAAAGAATCTTTTAAATAGTCATATGGATAAACTTCATGAAATTTCAAAGTTCCTTTATGAGCACGAGACAATTACGGGTGAGGAATTTATGGAAATCTTAAATCGTCCACAGATTGTGGCACAGGATTAAGCACAGATTTTGTCACAAAATAAATGAATTTGACGAGGATTGCAAAAGAGATTAAATTTACCGTCATGTTTTTGATCAAAAAAATACAAAAAGTTAATAAAATGCTAATTTTATTCATTGTAATTATTAGGAAAATGCGGTAATATAATCTCGTTGCCTTAGAAAAAAAGTATTGCCCACATGGCAGGATTTATTCTGGGAGCAAAAAAACAGCTGTAAAAACAGAAGATACTGTTGTCTAAATTAAGGTACAGAAAGGGATATCGCGATGTTAGAATTAACAAACACAGAACAAGTGATCATGAAATGTATCTGGGAAATTGGTGACAATGTAGCTGTAGCAGACTTGTTAGAGCGTCTGAAGACAGAGTATGGTAAAGAGTATGCTAGAACAACAATTAGCGTATTTATGTCCTACCTGCGTGACAAAGGCTATGTAACATATGAAAAGAGAAGTCATGCATATGTTTATAAATCATTAATCTCAGAACAAGATTATCAGAAAGAGTTGATGAAGCGCTATCAGAAGACTAGCTTTAGTGGTTCTGCGGTAGAGTTCATCCGTGCTTATCTTGACAGTCAGGAATTGACAGCCGAAGATCTTAAGGCTATTCGTGAACTGGTTGAGAAGAAGCAGCAGGAAGTAAAGTAAAATACAAAATGAGTAATAAGCAATAAGAAAGGGAATCACCGCAAGGTGGTTCCTTTTTATGTGGCGGGATTGTCAAAAGTGTGGTAAACTGGTATGGTAGAAAAAAAACAGATACACTCGTGATATAGATCTGGATAAAAAATAGACAAAGCAGTACAGGCAAGGGAGGACATGCAATATGGCGAATCGTATCAATAAGATTATTTCGACAAAGGCAAATACATTGTATGCGATGAAAAACCTGATCAAAAAGGCAAGCATTGAGGAAATGTATATCCTTAGAGTTGAAGACTTCTGGCGCAATAAAAATCAAGTCTGCACAGAGATTATGGAAAAATTTGGTGGCTGCAGAATCGTTGTGCGAAGCTCCTCTACGCAGGAAGACTGTATGAAGTCCTCTAATGCAGGACATTATAAAAGTATTCTTGATGTAGATTCGGCGAGTCGTGCGCAGATCGTAGAATCAATCGAGGCTGTAATTCAGTCATATGAAAAAGATATAAAGGGTATTTCAAATGAGCAGGTACTGATCCAGCGCCAGGCAATGGACGTGTGTGTCAGCGGTGTTGTCTTTTCACGTGACTTAAAAGGAAAGCGACCATATTATCTTGTTAATTACGATGACTTGGGGTCAACAGACAGTGTAACAAGCGGTCGTGGCGGCAAAACGCTTTGGATTGCGAGAAATGTTTCACTTTATCAGCTTGAGGAGCGCTGGCGCAATTTGATTACAGCAGTAACAGAAGTAGAGAGCATCATAGAGGATATTCCGCTTGATATTGAATTTGCCATAGACAGCCATAATCAGGTGATTCTATTTCAGGTTCGTCCGCTTGCAGCAGGCTATCGTGAAGGACGTTATATTGATGATTATTCTTTCTTTGCAAGAAAGGGTCAGATTCGCCGGGAGTATGAGGAGCACCTTGATGCAATTACAGGAAAGCCGATGAAGCTTTCTGATATGGCTTTTTGGAATCCATCTGAGATCATTGGAAGCAATCCAAGGGCGTTAGATTATTCACTGTACCGCGAGATCATAACGCATCATGCATGGAATGAAGGAATCCGTACATTAGGCTATCGTGCATTTAATGAGGATCTTATGTATCAGGTTGGAAATAAGCCATATATTAACCTGACATATTCCTATTATTCACTGATTCCAGCAAGTATTCCGGAACCGCTCGCACTTCGTCTTGTTCAGTATTATCAGACAAGGCTTGAGGAAGACCTTTCTGCACACGATAAAATTGAGTTTGAGATCATTTTCAGCAGCTATGATTTTATGACGGAAGAAAATTCAAAGAAATTGCTTCGTTATGGTTTTACCGAGGAAGAACGTAAACTTCTTGTGCGCGAAGTAAAAAAGCTTACGATTGATGCTGTAATGAATCAGGAAAAGATTTTAAAAGAAGATCTTGAAGCACTAAAGCGTCTTGAAAATTGCCGTGAGGAAATTGAAAAGCTGTTGTACCAAGATGTGTCAATTGACAGAATCATCGACAGTATTTTGACTTTGTTAAAAGAAATTCGCACAAATGGTACTCCGCAATTTGCCCGCCAGGCAAGACTTGCCTTTATCGCAAGAGCATTTCTTCGCACGCTTGTAGATGCTGGCTACTATACAAGTGAAAATGTGGATACTTTCATGCAGGGAATTTCTACAGTATCATCAGAATTTAACGATGATTTTGAGCGCTTTTCTGAGGGCCTTATAAGCCGCGAGGAGTTTAACTTTAAGTATGGACATCTTCGAAGCGGAACATATGATATTCGTTCAGACCGCTACGATGCGATGAATTTTCGCCCTGCGCCATCGCGTATTAAAAAAGATAAGGTAAAGATTCAAAAAGATCTTGATATCAGTATTTTGACGCAGGCTCTGGAAGATACACAGCTTGATGTGTCTGCAGAGCGTATGGCAAAATTTTGGATCAGCGCAATTGAACAGCGAGAGTATTTTAAATTTGAATTTACAAAATCGCTTAGTATGGTATTAGAACTGATTCGTAAGCTTGGCTCAATTTTGGAGATTCGTACTATGGATTTGTCTTGGCTGTGTGTAGATGACTTTAAGCTATATGAGTCAGGCTGTGATCCAGAAAATTTAAAAAAGCTTTGGATGAAGCTAATCACAAAGCGGCGCCGTTTAAATCATGACAGCCGATTAATTCTTCTTCCAGAAGTTATTTTGTCAGGTGCGAGCGTAGATGTGATTCCTGTGTATGAGGCACGCCCTAATTTCATCACGGCAAAGACAGTCGAGGGCGAGGTAGTGTTGCTTGATGAGGAGCCGGATGCTGATATCACTGGAAAAATTGTTGTAGTGCCAAAAGCTGACCCAGGCTACGAATGGATTTTTACAAAAAATATCAAAGGATTTATCACAAAGTACGGTGGTGCTGCTTCTCACATGGCAATTCGATGTGCAGAGTTTAATATTCCGGCAGCAATAGGCTGCGGTGAGAAAATTTACGACACGGTATCACAGCTTGACTATTTGGAAATGGACTGCAGAAATGGTCTGATCAAGGAAGGCATTCAATATACAAATCTCCATGCACTTATCACGCAGAGAGAGGGTGTCAATGATTATGGAGACCCAACCGATATACTAGAGGCTGGATATGTTGAATTTTATGAGTCTATTGGTTTTATTCCGCGTCCTGTTGCAAACCATACTAAAAACTTCGAGCGTCTGTTTGATGAAAAAATAGATCTTTTGATTGTAGTTGGCGGCGGTGCACTTGGACCGCAGTGGTATGACCGTAAACATGAGGAAACGGTACAGCCATACCGTGATAAGATGGAAGAAAAGCTTATTCACTACTGTGTTAATCATGGAATACCGATTATAGGTACATGCCGAGGCATGCAGTATGTGAATGTTCTATTCGGCGGAAAATTGGCATATCATCCTGATCTGCCGTGTCCTAGAGAGCGCGGTGAGGATCATAAGGTACGTTTGCTAAAAGAAAATCGAAGCATTTACGTTAACAATTATCATAAGGATGTCATTTTCGAGGATGCACTTGCAGACTGCTTTGAGCCGCTTGCAATAGATGAAGATAATCACACCATCGAGGCATATCAGTCTGAACAGATGAAGATTTTAGGTGTTCAGTGGCATCCAGAGCGAAAATTTGGCCATGCGGATGGAATTGATGAGACGCGCCGTCTGGTAAGAGATTTTATCTCGAAATTTATTCATTAAGCTAGAGGATATATACCATTTATTAACTAAGAAAAGAGGAAATAAGAGAATATGTACGATATGATTATAGTAGGGGCTGGAACAGCGGGTCTGACAGCAGGAATTTATGCGCTCAGATCTGGCGTTAAGCCGCTTATTCTGGAGTGTGAGGCTATGGGCGGACAGATTACATTGTCTCCATGTGTGGAAAATTATCCAGGTATTGAAAAGATCAGCGGAATGGAGTTTGCAGATGGACTGATGGCACAGTTGACAAATCTTGGCGGTGAGGTTACTTATGGCAGGGTAATTTCGGCACGAAAAATAGATAATGGCTTTGAAGTTTGCACTGAGGATGGTGAGACATATGAGGGCAAAAATCTTATTATTGCGTCAGGTGCGGCACATCGTCATCTAGGAATCGAGCGAGAGCAGGAGCTGATTGGAAGAGGAGTTTCTTACTGTGCTGTATGTGACGGACCGTTTTTTAAGGAGAAAACAGCGGCTGTTGTAGGAGGAGGAAGCGCAGCTCTTCAGGATGCGCTGTATCTGGCAGGCATTTGCAGCAAGGTGTATTTGATTCACAGAAGAGATACATTCCGCGCTGAGAAGAGTCTTATTGATCAGGTAATGGTTGCAGAGAATATTGAGTGTGTGATGGAAAGTCGTGTGACTGCACTTATTGGTGAAAAGAAGCTGACAGAACTTGAAGTTACAAATCTTTCAGGTGAAAAGAAGACACTTGTGGCAGATGGCTTATTTGTTGCAATAGGAATGGAGCCTCACAATGAAGTATTTAGAGATCTCGTAGATCTTGATGAGGCTGGATATGTAATTGCCGGTGAAAATTGTAAAACAAGGACACCGGGAGTTTACGCTGCAGGAGACTGCCGTACTAAGACGGTGCGTCAGCTGACAACAGCAGCAGCCGACGGAACAGTATGCGGACTTGTTTATAAAGCAGTATAAAAATAAGACCTTCAAATACATTCGATAAAAAATGTATTTGAAGGTTTTTTGTTTGTATTATGCTTCCTCAGAGATATTATTCTCGGCAGCTTTTTGTGCCTGCGCAGCACGATGCTTTTCAAGAATACGGTTGATTCTGTCAGTCGGATTTAATAGACCATGAATTGATACATTGTGATTTAAGTTATCAATCAAAAGTGCAATATACTTGCTCAGATCAACATTTACATAGTACGGACGAGATAGCAGCTCTGGTCTCTGGTAAACAAGGTTAGTGGTCAGGATATGATCAATGATACCCTGATCATAAGCAGCATCAAACTTTGCCAGGCCATTTGTAAACAGACCAAAAGTAGCAGCAGCGTAAACCTTGCGTGCCTTACGGCGTTTTAATTCGCGTGCAACATCAAGAATGCTGTCACCAGAAGAAATCATGTCGTCGATAATGATGACATCCTTTCCTTCTACGTTGGTACCTAAAAACTCGTGAGCAACGATAGGGTTCTTTCCGTCTACAATGCGGGTGTAATCGCGGCGCTTGTAGAACATACCCATATCAACACCAAGATAGTTAGTCAGCTGGATTGCACGGCCCATGCCGCCCTCATCTGGGCTGATGACCATAAGATGCTCATTGTCAACCTGCAGATCTGGCTCTGCACGAAGCAGTGCTTTGATAAATTGGTATACACACGGAACGCTCTCAAATCCATCACGTGGAATTGCGTTCTGAACACGTGCATCATGAGCATCAAAAGTAATGATGTTGGATACACCCATTTTTGTAAGTTCCTGAAGAGCCATAGCGCAGTCAAGAGACTCGCGGGAAGTACGCTTGTGCTGGCGGCTTTCATACAGGAATGGCATGATTACATTGATACGGCGTGCCTTGCCTTCAACAGCAGCAATGATACGCTTTAAATCCTGGTAATGATCGTCTGGAGACATGTGATTCACATATCCGCACAGAGAATACGTTTGGCTATAGTTACAAACATCCACCATAAGATACAGATCGCAGCCGCGGACTGATTCCTCGATAACGCCCTTTGCTTCACCGGAACCGAAGCGAGGATTCTTTGCTTTGACAATATAGCTGTCCTTGCTGTATTCAGAGAAGTGAAGCGCAGTAGATTGTGCATGACTTCTCTCAGCCCGCCACTCAGTCAGGTATTGATTAACCTTCTGTCCAAGGGTTGCGCAGCTTTCAAGTGGGATAAGACCCAGTGTGCCCACTGGTATCGTGTTCAGATTCTTTTCGTTTGGCATGATGACCTCCATGATTATAATATGCAGCTTACCTGCGTCCAAAAGTACGAACCTTAACTAATCATAACATGAAGATGTCGAAGATTCAAGCCTTACGTCGAAATGGATAAAAAAGAAATTTACGTAAAAAGAAAGAAAAATTTGTGCAACATGACCCCAGAGAATCAAAGTCATAAGCGAATTAGCAGGGGTCATGTTATTTTTTAGAAAAAAAGATATGTCTACGAATTTCTTAAATCTTCTCCAAAAACAGGGATAGGCGTATATTGCCCCATAAGTCGTGAGGAGATTCGCTCAGTGTAGGTACTTTGAAGCTCTTCTGGGCTTAGATTTGTTGAGATAATAGTTGTTTTCCTTGACAGATCACGCGAATTGATCACATGAAACAGCTGACTGATTACAAAAGGAGTCAGATTTTCAGTCCCAAGATCATCAATAATCAACAGGCTGCATGTGAGTGCATATGAATCATTTTCTGATGAATCATCGTTGTTAGAATGAAAATGCTGCATAGCTGATTCAAAAAATTCAGGAGCAGTCATATATAAGACAGAAAAGCCTTTGTCAAGAACAACCTTTGCAATACAGTTACAAAGAAATGTCTTGCCAACGCCTGGATTTCCAAAGATTAAAAGACTAGGGTTTCCATCCTTGAACTGATAAGCATATTTTTCATAAATAAGTTTGAGACGCTGCATATGGGCGCGATTACTCATTCCGCCAAGAAGTGGATTTGGTGCATCTGAATAGCGGTTTATATCAAATGTGTTAAAATTTTCACGTTCCAAACGGTCTCTAATGCCAGATTGTTCATAGAGTAAGCTTATGCCAGCCTGCTCAAAGCAGTGACATTTGCGGTTTCCGTCAAGATATCCAGTATCTTTACAGTCCGGGCAGCTATACTTTGGCTGAAGATCATCAAGTGTATAGTGAAGAGAAGAAAGAAGCGCACCGCGCTCGCGTCTAAGTGCATCAATCTGCATCTGCGCATTTAGAGCCTGCGCTTTATTGCCAGTGATTTTAGCCTTTGCAAGAGCAGCGCTAGATGTCGGAAGAAGCTTTGAAATCTCAAGAAGTCTTGGGCACTGCGCATATATATGGCGCAGACGTTCTTCCATCTCATGCTGGTGTTGGAAACGGATGCGGCTGTAGCGGCGCATCAGTTCATTATATTGTGAATTGGTCAGAGCCATAAAAAGTCAATCCTTTCTGTGATAATCATTCATTTGAATCCTGACTATACTGCTTTAAAATCTTTTCCATGTAATTATTATTTTTGCGCTCAGTAAAATTACGAAACTGCTGTGTACCCTTTGCGACAGAAGAAGCACGGTTTGAACTGGTGCGCTTTGCAGCATCACTTTTTACCTTTTGATCGCGCTGATTTTCAGCAGCCTGTGCATCAGCAAGTGAATGCACATTTTTTTCCTTCCAGCGCTTTAAGATGCTTTCTGTAAAATTAACATTTGGGCGCTGACATTTTTTCATCGTGATATTGCAGGCATAAACATAGACATCTGTAGGAAAACTGTAATCCTTGATCCATTTATTGATATATTCAAGCTGAGCCGGAGCAGGAGTCTGATTGTATAAGCCATATGCCTTCATGATAGCATAGACAGTATCATTATGAAGCAGGTTGTACTGACGAATAGCATCAAGTGTATGAAGACCCTTTTGATGCCAGGACTGGGCAACAGAATCAATAAATTTCATATTAAGCTTGCCCTTGCAGTGATTAGCGCAGTAATCAACAAGATAATCAATGACATCTGGTGAGCGGTTAAACTGAAGATACCAATAGCCAAATGATTCTGTGTCTGCATAATTAAGCGGATGCGAAAAATACTGCTGCCATGCCGACATATACATGTTAAACTCTGGATCGTTCTCAAGAAGAATCAGCTCCTCTTGGGAAAGATGAAGTGACTGTATAGAAGGGGTCGCATTTGCAGCAGAATGTGTAGTAGTTTGTGTGGAAGCCATTGAGCCAGAAGCATTTGCAATGGTTGTATTTGCAGGAGAAACTAAAGCAGGAGTGGGCGTAGGAATTACAGATTGTACGCTTGGAGCAGGTGCAGCTGTCTGTGTAGGTGCAGTCTGTGCAGAAGCCTCTGTCTCTGCCTGAATAGATGGATCTGTAAATGCAACTCCTGACAATTCGTGACCCGATGTAAAGCTAAGGCGCATCAAACCAACAGATTCCCAATAACTAAGAGAACGAAGTACCTCGCGCTCTGAAATATCAAGCCTGTCACTAATTGAAGCACTGCTTAAACCAGTGGCTGATGTCGAGACAGCGCGAAGCAAATATAGGTAAACCTTTACATCCGTACCGGAGGCGGCAGGAAGAAAACGGTCTATAAAATAGCCGGGAACAACAAGGGTATCTATGCTGAGCCGGTTCTCCAGTAAAAGAAAGGACATAAAAAACCTCCAAAATCCAAGTATCATCTTTGTAAAGTATAGCACAAGTTATTTCTTTTGAAAAGCGATAAAAAATCCCCAATTATTTCCCTTAGGATCAGGGCAAGCAATTGGGGATTTTGCGAATACCTTATTTAGAAATTAAGTCTTCTCCGATTTTTACAACATCACCGGCGCCCATAGTGATCACCAGATCACCAGAGGCTGCATGCTGCAAAATAAATTTTTCAATTTCTTCAAAGGTTTCAAAATAATGAGCACTTGTACCGGCCTGCTCTAACAAAACGCGGATATTGTCGGAGCTTATGCCAAGATCATCAGTTTCTCTTGCCGGATAAATTTTTGCAAGAACGACCTCATCTGCTAAGGACAGAGCTTTTGCAAAATCAGTAAGCAAGGCTTTTGTTCTTGTATAGGTGTGCGGCTGGAAGATGCACCAGATCTTTTTGTGAGGATACTTCTTTGCAGCAGTAAGTGTCGCTGTGATTTCCTGCGGATGATGTGCGTAATCGTCAATAATAGTAATTCCATTTACGACACCCTTCTTTTCAAAGCGTCTCTGTGTGCCATGGAAATTCAAAAGACCGGAAACAATGGCATCCATTGAAATATTCAGCTTTTTGCAAAGGGCAACGGCAGCAAGTGCATTGTAAACATTATGCTCTCCAGGAACACTTAACTGAATGTGACCAAGTATAGTGTTGCTTGCATCTGTGACGTCAAAGGAAGCTTGAGCAAATTCATTATATGAGATATTAGAAGCACGATAATCGCAGGATTCTCCGTGTCCAACAGTGATAATCTCGCAGTCAAGTCCATTGATCAACTCAGAAAGATTATGAATATCACCGTTAATTACAAGTATTCCATCCTTTGGAAGCTTTTCCATAAATAAGCGGAAAGAATGACGGATATCGTCAATGTCCTTAAAGAAGTCAAGATGGTCTGCTTCAATATTCAGGATAACTTCCATAGTAGGATAGAAGGATAAAAAGCTGTTTGTGTATTCGCAGGCCTCAGTGACAAAAAGATTTGAGCCACCTACGCGAATATTTCCTCCGATTGTTGGAAGAATGCCTCCGACAGAGATTGTCGGATCAGTATTAGCAGCCAAAAGAATTTCAGTAACCATAGAGGTCGTAGTTGTCTTTCCATGAGTTCCAGCAATGTTGATTGCCGTTTTATAGTTTCTCATCAGCTGTCCAAGAAGCTCAGCTCTTGTTAACAGCGGGATATTGCGCTTTGTTGCGTCAACAATCTCTGGATGTTCAGGATGGATCGCTGCTGTGTAGACAACGACATCTGTTCCCTGCGGAATGTGAGAGATGGACTGATCATAAAAGATAACAGCGCCAAGTGAGGACAGATGGTCAGTCAGAGGTGATTCCTTAGAATCAGAGCCGCTGACGGTAAAGCCCTCCTTCATTAAAACCTCAGCAAGTCCGCTCATGCTGATGCCGCCAATTCCAATAAAATAGATGTGGCATGGATTTTTAAAATTAATATGGTACATGGTACTTCCTCCGAATAATCAAGTTAAATAAGCAAAGTCAATACTGAAAAACAGATGTTTCTTAACACAAATTCTGCTTGATTTAAGTATACTCGATTTTGGAGGAATGTAAAGCGTAAATGTTATTATGCTGTGCGAATGAACGCCTATTCACAAAACCGCAATATTTACAGTATGCCCGAAGGTGAATGGATTTCATGAGCCGGATTAGTTGCATTACAGTTCACCACATCCTGCTGATCTGTCAAATTTCAATGCAAGCATGAAATTTGTCCAGATCTAGCAGGTTGTGTGAACTGTAACAAATAAATAAAAATGCATAATTTTTTTCTGTAAATTGTTCACTTTTTGAAAGAGATGTGCTATAATAACGACAAGTACTAAAAGATTACAGTTCCCCAAACGCCTATTCACAAGACTGCACTTATGTGCCTTCACTGTTAGACAGTTTATTTCACTTGATGACAGGCGCTTGGTGAACTGATAACACAACAATTAAAGAACAAAGGGGTGATTTTGTGGTTAGAAAGGAAATGATCGCCATGTTATTGGCGGGCGGACAGGGAAGCCGTCTTGGAGTTTTGACTTCAGAAGTAGCGAAGCCAGCTGTATCCTTCGGCGGGAAATACAGCATTATTGACTTCCCATTAAGTAACTGCATTAATTCAGGGGTGGATACAGTAGGTGTGTTAACACAGTATCAGCCACTTCGTTTGAATACCCATATCGGCATAGGTATTCCGTGGGATCTCGACCGTAATTATGGCGGAGTGACAGTACTATCTCCATATGAAGCAAACGAGAACAGTGATTGGTATACTGGTACTGCAAATGCAATTTACCAGAACATTCGCTATATCGATAGCTTTAATCCAGAGTATGTATTGATTTTAGGCGGTGATCACATTTATAAAATGGATTATCAAGTGATGCTTGATTATCATAAGGCAAACAATGCAGACGTTACGATGGCTGCTATGCCTGTTCCGATTGAGGAGGCAAGCCGTTTTGGCGTGCTGATCACAGATGATACAGGCCGTATCACTGATTTCGAAGAGAAGCCTGCACATCCAAGAAGCAATTTAGCTTCCATGGGTATTTACATATTTACATGGTCTGTGCTTCGTGAGGCATTGATCACAAATAAAGATATTCCAAACTGCGACTTTGGTATGCATGTCATTCCATATTGCCATAAGCGTGGTGACAGAGTATTCTGCTATGAATTTAATGGATATTGGAAGGATGTTGGAACACTTCATTCCTACTGGGAAGCAAATATGGAGCTGATTGATATCGTTCCTGTATTTAATCTGTATGAAGAGTTCTGGAAGATATATACTAAATCTGATAATCAGCCGCCGCAGTATATTGCAGATACGGCACAGATTGAGCGCTGTATCATAGGTGATGGCTCTGAAATCTATGGAAGAGTACGAAACTGCGTTATTGGACCAGAAGTTATTGTTGAAGAAGGTGCAGAAGTTTATGATTCCATTTTGATGCAGGGTGCTGTAATCAAGAAGGGAACAAAGATTTACAAGTCAATCATCGCACAGGATGCAGTTGTTGGAGAAAATTGTACGATTGGTGTCGGTGAGTATGCAGACAGCCAGTATAATAAGAAGGTTTACTGCTGTGATCTTGTAACCGTTGCAGAAGGCTCCGAAATTCCGGATGGCGTTACAATTGGAAAGAACGTAGCAATTGCCGGAAAGACCGCTATTGAAGATTATCCGGATGGAAATCTTGTAAGCGGCGGATACATCATCAAGGGAGGCGAGGAAGAATGAAAGCGATTGGTATAATTTTAGCCGGTGGAAACAACAAGAGAATGAAGGAGCTGTCATATAACCGTGCGATCGCTGCTATGCCAATGGTAGGAACCTATCGCAGCATTGATTTCGCGCTGAGTAACATGTCAAACTCCCGTATTCAGAAAGTAGCAGTTTTAACACAGTATAACACCGTATCCTTGAATGAGCATTTAAACTCTTCAAAGTGGTGGGATTTTGGAAGAAAGCAGGGCGGTTTATATGTATTCACCCCTACTATAACCGCTGAAAATAGTAACTGGTATCGGGGTACAGCCGATGCCCTGTATCAGAACCTGCATTTCCTCAAAGGAAGCCATGAACCATACGTGGTTCTGGCTTCTGGCGATGGAATTTATAAGCTGGATTATAATAAGATTCTGGAGTACCACATTCAGAAGCGTGCTGATATCACTGTTGTCTGCAAGGAAATGCCAGAGGGAGAGGATTTAAGCCGCTTTGGACAAGTGAAGGCAGATGATGACGGAAGAATCCGAGGCTACGAGGAAAAGCCAATGATTGAGACTTCCAGAAATGTTTCATGTGGTATCTATGTAATCAGAAGACGTCTTTTGATTGAGTTAATTGAGCGTGCAGCAGAGGAAGATAGATATGATCTGGTCAAGGATATTCTGATCCGTTATAAGGATATCAAGAGAATTTATGCATACCAGCTTGAAACATATTGGAACAACATCTCCTCAGTTGAGGCTTACTACAGAACAAATATGGATTTCTTAAAGAGAGATGTCCGTAGTTATTTCTTCAAGGAAGGCAACAGTGTATTCACAAAGGTAGATGATCTGCCGCCGGCAAAATATAATCCGGGTGCTAATATTTCAAACAGCCTGATCGCATGTGGAAGTATTGTAAACGGTACAGTTGAAAACTCTGTTGTATTCAAGAAGGCATATATTGGAAACAATTGTGTTATCAAAAATTCTATTATCATGAACGATGTTTATATCGGAGACAATGCAGTCATTGAAAACTGCATCGTAGAGAGCAGAGGAACCATCGAAGCAAATGCATGCTATAAGTCAGAGCCAGGTGATATTCGCATTGTTGTAGAGAAGAAAGACCGCTTCATCATTTGATAATACCAGGGGATCAAAGTCACAAGCGAATCATGCTTGCATGAGAAAGCTTGTGACCTTGATCCCCGCCAAAAACATGAGGATTATATATTTATAAAAGAAGAATAAAAATTAGCTGCACAAAGGCGTGCAGAGGACGGAAAGGCAATACTGGGATGGAAATTACAGATGTGAGAGTGCGCAAAGTTGCACTGGATGGTAAGATGAGAGCAATCGTCTCTATTACGCTGGACAATGAATTTGTGGTTCACGATATCAAGGTGATCGAAGGAGAAAAGGGAGTATTTGTTGCGATGCCAAGCCGTAAATCGGCGACAGGAGAATACCGAGATATCGCACATCCCATTAACTCAGAGACAAGAGATTATGTGCAGAAGATTATTCTCGAGAAATACGAGGAGGCTTTGCAGGAAGCATAAAATCTGAATAACAATTCGAAAAAGATATATGAATACTTATAAAAGAAAGACTGCCCGCGGGCAGTCTTTCTTTCTCTTGCAATTGTCGTCTTCATTCGGTATAATGTGGCTGAGGGAAAATGTAACGTAATTATTTTTGGAAAGGCGAGGTTTTAAAGTATGAAAAGGAGAAAAACAGCAGCGGGACTATTGGCGGCATCACTGCTAGTAGGAGCAGCGCCGGTGGTGACAAATGCGGCGCCAGTGAGAATTGTATCAACAAGCATAACAGAACAGTCTTCGTTAGGCTATCGTGTAAATGTAACATTTTCGGCAGATGCAGGTGTGAGCCGTGTTATGATGCCGACATGGACAGAGGCAAACGGACAGGATGACATTGTGTGGCATCAGGCAAGTGTTAGTGGTAATACTGCATCATTCTATGTTCCAGTCAGTGCCCATAAAGGAGAAAGCGGTGCATATATTACGCATATTTATGTATACGACAGACAGGGACAGTTTGCGCTAAAGGGCGAAAATGTAACAGTTCCGGCATCGACATCTGCGTCATCAAGCCTTTCAATCGGTGACGTTTCTATTACGGAACTTAGCGCATCGGGCTACCGAGTTACGGCAAAAATAAATGCACCGTCAGGAGTAAGCAAAG